>CAZLJS010000033.1:0-12309 GCA_964559895.1 uncultured Sangeribacter sp. | reverse complement strand
AAATCTTATGAGTCTTATAAATCTTATAAGTCTTATACGAATTATATGAATTATAAGATTTATAAGACTTATCCGAATTATAAGAATTATAAGACTTATCCAAACTATAAGACTTATCCAAAAAAAATTACTACTTTTGTCGCAATTATGAGACTATTGCCAAAACGCTATATAACCGGTGTCTGTGCGCTGATGATCGCAGCGACAGCCACGGCGCAGTTCTACACGCTACGCGTCAACCGTGAGGACTGCAGCCACCTCTCCGTCACCATCAAAGATGATATGCAAACCGGCTTCTCCGATGGCGTGATGACGCTCACCTCCTCCTTGGGCGAGATCACCTTCGGCATCCCCGACGTCACCTTCTGGACCTACAGCACCGAGCGCTACAACAACGCCGGATGGCTCGGCGTCGATGCCACCACGCTCCCCGACGACCTGTCGCTCAGCGACGAGATGGTCACCCTGCGCAACCTATCCCCCGCGACCATCGTCACCCTCTGCGACCTACGCGGCGACACCCTGCTACGTCTCCACGGCGACGACAGCTACGACATACCACTCACAGACCTTTCAGCAGGCATATATATCCTATCATACGGCGATAAATCACTCAAAATAGCGGTAAAACGATGAAACAGAGACTATTAGCAGCTTTTGCCGCTACGGCAATCACCCTTTCCATTAATGCCGACAACGAATGGCTTTATGTCTATCGCAACGACAACGCCTTCCACGCCTTGCCCCTCGCCACCCTCAAGGATATCCGTTACGTGGGCAACGAGAAGGACGGCTTCACCACCCTCTTCCTCAGCGACGACTCCGGCGAGGAGCCCTTCGCCATACCTTTGGCGTCGGTGGATAGCTGCGCCATCGGTGCCCAGGTGCCGATCATACGCATCACCCTCCCCGACAACCCCTCCATGACCGAGCTGGTAAATAAGGAGGAGTACCTGCGTGCCACGGTGCGCGTCGAGGGCAACGGCTACTGCGACGACATCGCCTCGTGGGACACCAAAATCAAGGGTCGCGGCAACTCCACATGGTACTTCCCCAAGAAGCCCTACCGCTTCAAAGGGGATAAGAAGGTGGCGCTATGCGGCATGAAGAAAGCCAAGAGCTTCGCCCTGATAGCCAACTACCTGGACCCGTCGTTGATGCGCAACGCCGTCGCCATGTGGGTGGCACAGCGCCTCGGTATGCCATACACCAATCACAGCATACCCGTGATGGTCTATCTCAACGACATCTACAAGGGTGCCTATATGGCGACAGAGAAGATAGGCATCGGCTCCGGCAGCGTCGATATCGACGAGACAAAGGGCATCCTCTTTGAGATGGATATCAACTACGACGAGGACTATAAGTTCCGCTATACCTGGGACAACGGTGCCAAGGACCTCCCTGTGATGGTCAAGGACCCCGACCTGGCGGAGATCGCGGCGATGGACGCCACGGGAGCCACCACTGCCCAAGGGCTGTTGGCTTCATGGCAAGCCGACTTCACCGCCATGGCTGACGCGGTGCTCACCACCCCCACCACGGGCGACATCAGCCGCTACGTAGATCTGGAGTCGCTGGTCAACTATATGATTGTCAACACGGTAGCGGGCAATAACGAGCTGGACCACCCCAAGAGCGTATATATATATAAGGAGTCGTTGGGCGACGACGCCACATATCACTTCGGTCCGGTGTGGGACTTCGACTGGGCGTACAACTACAGCGGGGTGGCGCAGGAGGCGTCGCCGCGCAACGTCACACTCATCTCCGACAGCGAGAGCAACGGCTGCACCTTCTTCAAGGCGTTGTGTCGCAACGAGGCGTTCATGGCGCTGTATCGTGAGCGATGGCAGCGCTTCATGGCGGAGGACTATGCCGACCTGTTGAGCTATATGGACAGCTACGCGGCGCTGGTGGAGCCCTCCGCGAAACAGAACGGCTTAGCGTGGCCCACCGACTATAGCGCGTCGTGGGCGCAAGCGCTCACTAGCTACGACTACCGTACAGAGTATGGCAAGCTACGCACCTGGATCATAGAGCACGTCGCCTGGTGCGACGCTCATCCCCACCTCGGCCTATATAGATAGCATAGTATTATGTGATTTTCTTCAGCATTGCGATGCGTTAAAAAAAATTTAGTGTGCAACTTTTGTGACACTTCAGGTGTTCAATCTATGAACATATTTAGAGCACACGCTACTTTAAGTATATTCTCCGACAGCGCCATCGGGAGATTTTGGCCAACAGAGAGATATAAGTGCCAGTTTTGACTCATAAGATTATCGGGAATAAACTCCACTTCTATAAGTGTATATATAAGAGAGATAATGCACATAATATTATGAAAAAAGCTATTTTACTAACTATGTTTAAGCGATTAACATTGCTATGGAGCCTGCTCTTGATGACGTGCTTCATGGCGTCGGCTGTCGTCACGGTCACGTATGATCCGACCACGTCCGCGACGTTGATACCAGCCGAGACGATTAATGCTAGCGGTAAGAGCTTGAAAGTATTCATGGCTCACCGCAGCAACGATGCAACAGATGTTTGGTGGTATTACCATGTAAATCCATGTCCCACCAACGCAGAACCAGAGCCTTCCTACAATCCAGGTCAGACTGTAGGTGGTTCCAGCTATGTATGGACACTTATCCCTATCACTGTAGAGGGATACACCAATGTCTATAACATTTACAATGAGAAGTATGGATACTATTTTGCTAAGACCTCAACGGCAGGTGGTCGTGTTAAACTGACCAAAGATGCCACTCAAGCAGCAAGATACTCGATTTCAGCTTCTACTAGCTCCGAGAATAAAATTGAAGGATCTTGCTATCTGCAAGACATTGACTATTCGGGTTACTACGTCAATGCCGACCAGAACAACCGTTACATCCGTAAAGAGAACGGCACGGGCAAAAGTATGCAGTTCCTCTTTGTCTCAACAGAGTTTACTGGCGCTACGCCTGACGCTTTGGATTATGCCGATCCCAATCCCGATTTCGTCCACTATAATGAACTTTACGATGGATTGAGAGTATTCCTTAGCCATGCTACTTATGGTACTGCTACACATACAGATACCTACTGCTATGCTACCAGTGGCACTACACCTAGCCTTAGAAACAATAAGACTACCGACATAACACCTACAGGTTGGGCTTACGTTTGGGAACTCCAAAAGGCTGATGTGTCTGACCGAGATGACGTATATTATCTATACAACGAATATACCAATACGTATTTAGGTAAGACCGGAACCGCCGCCTATGTAGAAATCGGATTGGTAACATCCAAGGAGGACGCAGGTAGATATATGATTATCAACCCGATTATGAATTCTGGCGAAGTCGATGATTATGATGTTGATGCCGTCGAATTGCGTAATTACGACAACCAATCCTGGGGCCCTAATACCGACTGCAATCATGATAATGTGTTTACCGGCGGCGCCGGAGGTAGCAACAACCAGTTCCGCCTCAGAGCCAACACCTTCAAGCATTATGAGCTCTACCTCTTCGACGAGGCTGAACTATTCGTTCATCCCCAGTCTGAGACAACCTATTACCTCAACCTGGAGAAGAATGCCACTAACATCGACGCTGTCACTGAAGCCGATTGGTACAACGCTTGGGTATTTGAACAGGTACATGAGATGAAGACAGTGAATGTAACCACTACCGTTGATAACGTGGAAACCACCACTCCTACACAAAAATGGCTTCCCAAGGGTGACGGCAACATCTACCGTATCATCAACTCCTTGGAACACAAATATGTAGGTAAGATACCCGCCAGCGGCACCGGCTCCATCACATTGGCAACCGACACCATCAACGCCGGTGAGTTTGCCGTCGAGGTCCCCGCAGGCCAGCCCAACGCTATCCGCTTGCGCGACAACGACACCTCCAACGAGAACTGTTACCTCGTCTTTGACGCTTCACAGAGCGGCTCATTAATGGTCAACGGCACCGCCGACGACACTGCCGCCGCTTCCACCTCTTACTTCTACTTGGCTACCGTCTCCGGTCTGCCCGACCGCTCCGTGACTCAAGTAGTACACCATAAAGACTTGTATATCACACCTCATGAGTATAGAGACACCAAGACATATGTCAACCTTGGTTACCTCACCGCATATCCTGAGATGGGTTACACCATGGCATCGCAGGCGTTGAACAGTTGGCAATCTGTATTCACCTTGGAATCCATCCATAAATCTGATAAAGATATTAATTCAGCACAAGATTCATGGGTAGAGAAAGATATCGAAACCAATCTTAACGACCAATATCGCATCTACAACCGTATCAACCATAAATACTTGGCAGATATCACCACTACCGCCAAAGGTAGCGTAGTAGGTTTCGTTGATACAGAAGATGAAGCCGGATGGTATCAGTTTGAATATGACTTCCTCGATGGCACAGGTGTGGCTATCAAGGGTGTATCCAAGGCCGATGTCTCCAACGCTCCCGCAGCTACCAAGACCGCTACTGCTGATGACTACTATTTGAACTTCAGCTCCGACAACTATTTGATCCATGGCACAGAGGATGTCAACTCCGTCTTCTACTTGACCGCTGCCAACGGTGAGTCATGGGATGCCGTTTGCAATAACGAGTATGTATATTGGACACCTTATCGTCAGTATAACTATTATATCTACCCGAAACCTCTAACGAGTGTCGTATTTAAGACAGACCATCAGGATGCCTATTCTATATGGCAGCTTATCCCCACAACGGTGACAGCTGATGAGATCCAAGCGATGAAGGATTCAGGTAACTCTGAGTATAGTGGCAAATATTACTACGGTGGTAATGAGTGTACAAGCCCCGACACTTACAGTGAGCATGTATATAAGTTCTATAATCCTATTACTCATAAGTATATCTGTTCGTTGCAGTCATTATCACAAGATAAAGCTTTGTCAACGACAACAGATGCAGACCAAGCCGGTAGATTTAGAATCTATCAAGATCCTGAGAACCCCGCAACCAATATTATCCGTGATGTCGATTCCCACGATACTTGCGACTATATGAACATGAACGGTACTTCAACCGGTGGTGCTATCAACTTGGTGGCTTATTACAACAAAGAGGCTAACCGTTTGTTCTACTTCACCACTGTTGATGAGATACCACAGGCTATCGAAGATGACCAGCAGATTAAAGATGGTTGGACATTCTCCATCATTCCTTATGAGTTCTTCGAGAATGTGAACCCGGATTACTACAAAAATGCGACACACTCTCACGCCGAGGGTTATGTATATGAGGATCCTAATAAGGATGAATTATATACTTCACTTGAGAAGGTATATGATGAAAATTATCCTATGAAAGACTACTCATTGTTCCAACTTGAGCAAGCTTATAATATCACTTACAATGAAAGCGGAGAAGAGGTCTCTAGAGAGGCTATCCCCAACACATGGCTTATCAAGAACGTAGGTACCGGTGATTATGTCAAGCCGACAACATCCACACAAGGTACTAAACAACAAATGACCAGCGATAAGTCAGAAGCCGGTCACTATGAGATCATCTGGGACTACTGGGATCAGACCACAGTCTATTTCCACGATGTGGATAACACAGACCAGAACACTGCATGGTGGTGGTGGAACAATAGTAAGTCATATACAGGGGTTCCTTCATATAACGAGACCTACGGTGGTGATGCTATCGCCAACTATAAGAACAATTACACCTCCAACGAGGACGACAATGCCCGCAACCGTTTCTACGTATATCCCGCAGAAGGTGGTGATGATTTGACAGAAGAGATCCTTGATTACTTGAAATGGATATTGGTTAATACCGGTAACTGGATTGGTGACTTTACTCCTAAAAAGTTTGAAGGTGTAAATAATTACTTCAGCGAATTATTAAAGGAGTGGTTTGGCATTGAGGTCGAATTTGATGAAGATGGTTTGATCGAGACCGTACAAGACCAATTGTCATCCATTGACTTCAAAGATAAATTGTCTCAATTGAGCAATGATGATTTGAAGACTCTTAAAGAGAAGTATAATGAGGCTAAAGCTTTGGTAGCTGATGAGGAGAGCCGTAATCACCCGCAGCCCAAACGTTTGTACTACATTATATCAGCAGTCGATGATTATGAAGATTTTGAAGATCAACATTTGGCAGAGACATATTATGAGAAAGATTATCACGTAGTTCAAGATAAGCAACGTGTAAGTGTATCTTTGTCTGAAGATCCTGCTTTCACTTCCCACCAAGTTCCTATGATGTGGTACTTTGAGAAACAGCCGACTTTAAATGGTAGTGATGCATTGTGCTACTACTATGTACAAGCAGCCAACTCTAAGAAAGCTATTCGTCTTACCGGTAATGATAAGGTGGTCGATGTACGTGACGTTGATGATCCTGAGGCAGCCCTTTACTCACTCGTTAAGGATCAGACAATGTGTATCACTCCTCACAGCGTAGGTCTGAGATCTCACTGGGACAATGATGGTCGTACTTATATCAATGGTTACTCACTCCTCGGTATTACCACTCAACCTACTAAGTTGTGGAATGGCTACGAGCTGAGTATCCGCAATGGTAGCGAAGGTGCTGTTACTGATTATACGAATCAGAATGCTAATATCTGGCGTATCAAACTGGTAGAGACCTTCCCGATTTACATGACTTATCTTGGTGAGAATCAAGATGATTATAGTAATTCTGGTAGAAAATACTACAATGCATTCTACTTCCCGTTTGATGTACAACTTCCTGAGGGTATGAAAGCTTATACAGGTGGTTATGGATTGCTTAATAAGTATGATCCTGACAACAATCCCGAGAAGAAGATTGACTTGGTTAGATTCCAAATTCCTGATACTGAAATAAAGGATATTATCCCTGCTTACTCTCCTGTAGTGCTCGTTACTGATTCTCCTACAGATCCTAAAACAGGTAATGATTGGAGATTGACAGTGCTCTATAGTCAGATTAAGGATGGTGTGGCTGAAGAGAGTCCTTACAAACCAGTTAATTACTTTGACCTCGAAGGTACTGACGTAGCCAAGGGCCTTGATTATGAGCAGACTGTATATATCTTCCATGATGACCGCGATGACCAGCTCACTAAGATTGTTGATCAGACCGATTCTAACTATGGTACAGATACAAGTACTGATTTGCACTCTACTATAGATGGTAAGAACTACTTCTTTAACCAACTTCACTACAGTGATAGTTCATATATTATCACGGCAAATACAGCTTATCTACCTGTAACTGAGGAAATAACTGATCCTACTATTAATCTTACTGATGATTATGTGACCGGTATATTCGCCATCTCCATCAACGATAATTTCAATTATACAAATAATCGTGAGCCGGAGCGTGACGCTAATGGCAACTTGATTTACTTCGACCTTATGGGCCGCCGTATCATCAACCCGTCAGCCGGTATCTATATCCTCACTAATGGTCAAAAGGTAGTGGTTAGATAACCCTCCTTTCCCATCCATACACAAGGGACGCCCCCACGCGGGGCGCCCTTTTTTTAGTGCGCCAGCGGACAGGGATTATACGAATTATACGAATTATACGAATTATACGAATTATAAATCTTATAAGTCTTATAAATCTTATAAATCTTATAAATCTTATAAATCGTATAGATCCGCTTTACAGCGACCAGGGGATTACTTCGCGCACACACAAACGCATACCTCTCGGCATGCTTTTCAGCCACTCTGCAATCCCGGCAGATACTCGCTACGCTCGCTTCTGCCGGGTTACCTACAAATTTGCCCCTCTCGGGGCAACGCATGCCGCAAAGCAGGACAGCACCGGTCGCTGTCAAGCGGACGCTCCAAGGAGCGTCCCTACATCTTTTTAGCATTCAATTGCAGTGCCGACGCAGCCCCGAGAGGGGCTGACTTGTAGGTAACCCCACAGAAGCGAGCCGTAGGCGAGTATCTGTGGGGTATAGCCGGTAAGGCAAGAGTGTGCCGAGAGGTACACATTGTGTGATCCTCAGTCCTGCGAAGATCTGTGGGGTTCCTTCTGTCTAAACTTTTTTGTGAGCTATGCAGCACAATTATTTGAGCTATATAGCACACCATTTACCACTTATCGTCACTATCTTTGCAGCCGAAAACACTAAAAGCTATTAGCAGAGATGAAATATGGGTACTTTTGGTCTGCTCTGGTAGCTTTGTCGGGCTGTTTACAGGGTCAAGCGCAGTCCGTCACGCTTACCATCGAGGACCTTTTTCAACAGGTAGAAATTTCTAATAGTGAGGTGCTGTTGGCACGCAAAGATGTTGAGATCTCATCAATGCGTCAGCAGGCAGAGCGCGATGGCCGCCTCCCCGATATCGGTGTCGCCCTGGAGGGTGACTTTATCGGTAATGTCTTCGTGCTGGACCGCGACTTTTCCAACGCCACCCGTTCCCCGATGACGCACTGGGGCAACTCGCTAGGCGTCTCGGTCTATCAACCTCTCTACACCGGTGGCGAATACTCCGCCAAGGTGAGCCGCGCCGGTCTGCAAACGGATATCGCCGCCAACAACGCCGCTATCGTCGAGGACCGTATGAAGATGATTATCCTCCAGTGCTATCTGGAGCTGTTTAAGAACCGTAACCTCCTGAGCGTCTATGACGAGAACATACGCATCACCGGCGAGCTTATCGACGAGATGCGCGCCCGCGTGGATCAGGGGCTGGTGCTCTCCAACGATGTCACCCGCTATGACCTCAACCTCTCCAACCTGCATTACGACCGCCTGACGGTGCTCAACACTATCCGCAATCTCAACTACAACCTGGTGAGCTATCTCCACCTCGCCGATGTGGATACCATCGTGCCTACGATCGACTTCGACCGCATCAATTTCTCGGCGGCACCGCTCACGGAATGGATGGCGACGAGCCGCCGCGAGTCCCCCTCGCTGAAGCTCTACGCGCTGCAAAACGCCGAGAACGCCGCCAATCAGAAGGTTATCAAGAGCGCCACTCTGCCTAAGGTGGGCATCAACGCGGGCGCCTCCGTGGCGGCACCTATCACCACTCATACACCGGTGCTGGACAAGAACCTCGCCAAGTGGTACGTGGGGCTGAGCGTCTCCTTCACCCCTTCGGCGCTGTATAAGACGGGGCATAAGCTGCAAGCCGCCCGCATGGAGAATGAGCGCATCAACGACGCCCGCGCCGCCCGGGAGGAGTCGCTCGACCGTAGCCTCGACCGCGCCTATAAGAGCTATCAGGAGGCGATAGAGCACGTGGCGACGCAGAAGAAGAATGTGGAGTTGGCGTCGGAGAACTATCGCATCGTGGAGCGTCGCTACAACAGCGACCTGTCGCTACTGACCGATATGCTCGACGCCTCCGCGGCGAAACTCGACGCCGAAACCCGCTTGGTCAACGCCCAAGTGGATGTGCTTTACTACTATTTCCAACTAAAATATCTTTCCGGTATAATTTAAGCTGCTATGACTAATCGCAAGACAAGAAGACTAATTCAGAATATCTTTGTGCTCACGGTGCTCGCCCTGGGCCTATGGTGGATCGCCGCCGAGTTTATCAAATTTAATGTCACTACCTTCACCGACAACGCGCAGGTGCGCCGCCAGATAGTGCCCATCAATGCCCGCGTGCAGGGGTATATCAAGGAGATACGTTTCGACGAGTATAGCTATGTGCATAAGGGCGACACGCTCATCATCATCGACGACGCGGAGTATGCGTTGGCGTTGGCACAGGCTAACGCGCAGGTACAGAACGCATTGGCGGGGAAATCTACCGTCAACGCCTCCATCACCACCACCGCCTCGGAGATAAGCGTCAACGACGCCTCCATAGAGGGCACCCGCATAGAGATGGAGAACGCGCTGCGCGACGTGGAGCGCTATCAGGCGTTGCTCAACGATAAGGCGGTGACGCCCAAGCAGTATGACGACGCCCACACTAAGTATGAGTCGCTGAAGGCGAAGTATGAGATGCTCTGTCGCCGGAAGCAATCCACTATGCTCACCAGGGACGAGAAGTCGCAGCAGCTGGGACAACATGACGCGGGTATAGAGCTGGCGCGCGCCGGTGTGGAGCTGGCACGCCTCAACCTCTCCTATACCGTCATCACCGCCCCCGTGGATGGCTATACCTCACGCCGCAACCTCCAGGTGGGGCAGCTGGTGCAGCCCGGGCAGACGCTGCTCTCTATCGTCGATGAGAATGATGTGTGGGTGATAGCTAACTATAAGGAGAGCCAGACCTCCAAGATGAAGATCGGCGACAAGGTGAAGGTCACCGTCGATGCCATCCCCGATAAGACCTACATAGGTGTCATCGAGGCTATCTCCAACGCCACCGGTGCCCAATATTCGTTGGTGCCGCAAGACAACGCCACCGGCAACTTCGTCAAGGTGGAGCAGCGACTGCCGGTGAAGATACGTTTCACCAAGGATAACAGCGCGGCGGATATGCGCCTGCTACGCGCCGGACTGAACGTGGAATGTGAATTGATGGATTGATGGCGAAGGGTTTCTACAATACGGGCAGCTCGGTGATACGTACACGCCAGCTGCTGATGTATCATGACTGGGTGCCGCGGCGTGTGAGGGTGTGGCTGCTCTTCACCTTCGGCTTCCTGTATCAATACGCGGGTAGCATCAATCTGTCGTCGATGAACCAGATGGTGAGCGAGATCTCCTTCCTCAGCGAGGATGTGCAGATGGCAGGCTACTGTATGATAGCCGGCATCACCGTCTGCTTCCCCATCATGTATAGGGTGAAGTTTGCCCTGTATAGTCGCCAAATGTTCTTCGTGGCGGGGATAGGGCTGATGTTCTGCACGGCGATAACGATGAGCGTGACGGTGCCATGGGTGGTGTGGGGCGTGAGCTTTATCGCCGGTATCTTTAAGATGCTGGGCATGTTTGGCTGTACCAGCAATTTCCGCCTGTGTATCACCCCGTCGCGCAACTATAATGTGTTCTTCCCCGCGGTGTATTTCATGGTGGTGGGTGGCACCTATCTCTCGGGCTTGACTACGGCATATCTCACCTATTACGGCAATTGGCGACTGATGAACCTCTTTATCATAGCGCTGATGATGATCCATGTGGCGCTGGTGTATTTCTTGATGAAGCCTGACCATCGCCCGGGACCGTATATGTCGCTCAAAGGGCTGGATTTCCTGGGAATGGCGCTCTGGTCGGCGTTCCTGATATCGGGTATGTGGGTGTTCTGCTACGGCGAACATTATGAGTGGTGGCGCGGCAAGCCGATATGGATTATGTCGATAGTGACGGTGGTGCTGTTTATCATGGCGTGGTGCCGCTCCCGTTTCCACGAGAAGCCCTATCTGGACCTGAAGATATTCAGCTACGGGGCTATATGGCAGATCATATTGTGGCTGTTTGTGGCGGGTATCCTCCAGTCGGCGCCGCGCCTGCTGCAGTCGATATATGTGAGCGCGGTGCTGCGTTACGACTCTCTAAATGTGATTTCTCTCAATTATCCTATCCTCTATGGCGTGGTGCTTGGGGCGCTGTTGGCGTTCTACACTAAGGTTAAGTGGGGGTGGAACACGCGGCAATATATGGTGTTTGCCTTCGGTATGCTCACGCTATATATCGTGGCGATGTATTTCCTTATCGACGGCGACACCAACAAGGAGATGCTTTATCTGCCCCTCGTGGCGGTGGGGGTCTCGGAGGTGATGATCGGCTCGATGACCAATGTGTATATCTCGCAGAGCGTCCCCTTCTCGCTCTTCTTTGCGGGACTGAGTGCCGTGGGCTATTCGCGTTGCGGCATCGGTAACGTGGCGGGCGCGGCTATCGTGCAGCGACTGTTTAATTGGTCGTCGGTGAAGAATAGCATGGAGGCGTCGGAGAATATCGACGGCACGATACTGCCGTTTGATATGCCGTCGTGGAGCGAGACGGTGACGGAGGTGTCGCGGCAGAGCGTGATGCTATCGCTCAAGGAGTGCTATGGCTATCTGGTGATCCTCGGCATAGCGACGATGCTCGTCATTATGCTTTTTAATTACCGCAATGCGGTGACGCGCCTGATACCTAAGATGGCGGCTATCCGTCGCTGGATGAACAACCCTGTCACTGACGACCCGGCAGGCTCGGTCCTCAACAAGGAGAACGAGTAGGGGAGAGCACTATCCTCTCCGCAAGCTGCGCATGCGGCACTGAACGACAGCATGGACAGCGAACGACAGCATGGACAGCGAACGACAGCGTGGACAGCGAAAGACAGCGTGGACAGCGAAAGACAGCTTGTGATAGCACAAACGACAGCAGGGTCGC
>CAZLJS010000032.1:0-12347 GCA_964559895.1 uncultured Sangeribacter sp. | reverse complement strand
AGCGAGCCTTGCTTCCTCGCCCCTTTCCCCCGCTTTGGGCTAGCGAGCCGCCCTCTCCGGTCTTTCCCCGTGCGGAGCTGTTCTGTTCAAAAGCTCCTGCTTTTGCTTTTAGCCGTCCTTTCCCTGCCTTCCTCTCAAAGCTAGGGCGCGAGGCCTAGCTTTAGCTGTGCTGAGGGCGCAAGCCCGAAGGTGTCAGGCGATAGCCCCTTTTAGCCGTCCGTCACGCTGCTTTTCACTGCATTTTTCCTATTTCTGACCCATTTTATGTTAAATTTGTGTTAAAAATATGTTTTATAGCATAGATTTCAAAAAAGTGTTGTACCTTTGCATCGAGTTTTTCATGGTATTAGATTTTAAGGTTAACAAGATTGATTGTCGGGAGATAATCAATTTTTTTTTGCACCTATCTCAAGCACCCCGCATCCCCCCTTTTTCACCTCCTAGCGCCAACAGATGGCTGAGACGCACCTGCATCTTCGCGTTGAGCCAACAAGATGGCTACCACCTGGTAACTTCGGGCTTGCGCCCTCAGCACAGCTAAAGCCAAGGCTTGCGTCCTAGCTTCTCAGGAGGCTACGCAAAAGCGCCGCTTAGCCCCGCCTTGCCATCCTTCCGCTTAGCACAAAAAAACACCCGGGATGCCGGAGGATATGCCTCCCTCACCCTGGGTTGTATCTATCCCTACAGCATCGCCGTAGGCTATCAGTACGCGACCGCTACTATGGTGTGCGGCGCTTCAAGAACTCAGTAAACATGGGGCGATAACTGTCGGAAATCGGCAGGTATGTATTACCAAACACGATGCGGTTCTTCTCTATCACCTCTATCTTGTTGAGATTGACGATATATGAGCGGTGGATGCGCATAAACTTGTCGGAGGGGAGCATCATCTCCAGCGTCTTGAGGTTCATCAGCGACGTCACCGGAGTGTCGGTCTTATCCAGATAGAAATTGAGGTAATCCTTCTGCACCTCGATATATTTGATGGTGTCAAGGGGGAACTGGATGGTCTTATATTCGCTTTTCACCACGATATATTCAGTGTCGTTGGTAGAGGCACGGTCCATAGCATCCCTCATATTGCGCCATTCCACAGCCTTACCCACGGCTTTGAGAAAGTCGGGATAAGCTACCGGTTTGAGCAGATAGTCGAGGGCATTGACCTTGTAACCTTCCACGGCATATTTATCATAGGCGGTGACATATATGATGCGGGTAGTCTGCGGCACCAGAGCGCCGAAGTCGATGCCGTTGATACATGGCATATTTATATCCAGGAATATGATATCCAATTCGCCGGAAAGAACGGTCTTAACAGCTTCGGTAGGGGTCTCAAACACTCCCACCAACTGCAGACCTTGGGTGCGTTCCACGTAGCTCTTCATCAGCTCGCGTGCCAACGGTTCATCATCAATTACAGCACATTTCAATGGCATAGTTTATGAGTATTAATAGTGTCTATACTAAACGGATGCGAAGGGTGACGGCATATACGCCATCCTCCTCGTGCGTATTCAACGAGGATTTATCGGGATACAAGAGCTGCAATTGCTTGCGCACATTAGCCAGTCCTACGCCACCTTCGCCACCCGCATGGGCAGCAGCGACATTGTAGCTATTTGCCACATAGCAAACAAGTTCCCTGTTCTCGTCCATCCTTATTTCTATTTTTATAAACGATTCTTTCTCGCCAATATTGCCATGCTTGAAAGCATTTTCCACCAACGTCAGCAGGAACATAGGGGGTATCGGGAGCGAGTCGTCGATATCATGGCTTATCTCCACTTGGAGATTATAGTCAGCAGATATGCGCAGTTTCATCAGCTCTATATAGCTTTTGAGAAACGACAGCTCCTTGCTCAGTGGCACTGTGGGGGTGTCGCCCTCGTAGATGGAGAAGCGCAACATGGCGCTGAGGTCATGGATAGCCTTCTGCGCCTTCTCTCCATCAAAGGATATTAGAGCGTATATGTTGTTAAGCGTGTTGAAAAGAAAGTGGGGATTGAGCTGTGTCTTGAGGCTCTTTATCTCCAGTTCGCGTTGACGGTTTTGCATCTCCAGGTTCTGTCGATGGAGGTCGGTGGTGGAGATAGTCATGCGCATGGCATAAGCGAGCACCACGACTAGGAACATGGTGAGGCCGTCGAAGAGGAAGGCATGCAGAAATTCGACCGGCAAACTAGGACGAACCGGACCCCCGGGCATTGGCCGGGGATGCGGTCCTTCCATAGTTAGGGTCAATAGCAAGCAGCCGGTAGCGATAAACAACAAATTAACAAAAAATACCGAAAGTCTCTTTCCTCGCTTTATTAATACATATGGAATGACCCAGTAATAATTTACTAAGAATAATAAGGCATAGAAAGACGGACGCACCATCTTCCTCCAGCGGAAATGGAAATCCGCAGTGTCGCCAAAGAAGTCAAAAATCGTTGGCAGGAAGAAGATAGCAATCGCCAGTATGAAAATAACTACCGAACGCTGCTTGCTAAAATCATTCATAACGTATCGCTTCAATCGGGTCGAGCTTCGACGCTTTCGCCGCAGGGTAAAAGCCGAAGGTGATACCGATAATTGTACAAACCACAAATGATAGTATCACGGATGTGGCCTCGATGGCTACCGGCCAGTTGACCACCACCTTTATTATCCAGGTGGCAATACATCCGCTAAGGATACCGAGGACGCCACCGGTGACACTGATAATCACCGCCTCGATAAGGAATTGCATCATGATGTCGCGGCCGCGCGCTCCGATACTCATGCGGAGACCGATCTCGCGCGTACGCTCTGTGACGCTCACGATCATGATGTTCATGATGCCGATACCACCTACCAGCAGTGAGATACCTGCCACAGCGGCCAAGAGCACTGTCATCATTGATGACGTGGAGGAGATCATCTCGCTAAGCTCCTGCATGGAGCGGATGTTGAAGTTGTCATCCTGGTCATCGCGCAGCTTATGCTGGGTGCGCAGGATCTCGGTGATCTCTTCTATGGTCGCGTCTGTCTGGTCCTCATCCTTGGCGGATACGGTGATACCTTGCAGATAGTCGATGGCTAGCATACGCTTCATCACAGTGGTGTAGGGCACCAAGGCGAGGTCGTCTTGGTCCTGTCCCATGGTGTTGTAGCCCTTCTCCTCGAGCACACCCACGATGGTCATAGGTATCTTGCCGAACCTGACTACTCGTCCTATGGGGTCCTCGCCATTGGGGAAGAGGTTATCTACCAGCGTCTTACCCAGCACGCACACCTTGGCGGCGTTCTTCACATCCTCCTCAGAGAACATATCGCCTTGCGACACCTTGCGCTGGCGAATCTCGAGGTATTCAGGGTTGACGCCCTGCGCCTGTGACGGGTAGTTGTTGTTACCATTGACCCACTGTCCCTGGCCATTGACCGTAGGGGTGCTGTATTGGATCAACGTAGCCTGCTCCACGAGCGCCTCATAGTCCGACGGCTTGAGGGTCTGCTGGTCGTCGCCGCTCTGTCGCACACCGCCGCGCTGCTCCGTGCCGGGCATGATCATGATCATGTTGCTACCCATCTCAGAGATCTGCGCCTTGATAGAGTTCTTGGAACCCTGACCGATGGCGAGCATGGTGATGACCGCTCCCACTCCGATGATCACACCGAGCATCGTCAGGAAGCAGCGCATCTTATTATTGTTCAACGCCTTAAGCGCTATCTTCAGTAGATTCTTTATATTCATAATTAAAATCTCACTTTTGGAATATCACTACTCATCCTCTTTGGGTAAGGAGTTATACACCTCTTCGGCGGACTTGATATCGTGGTTGATCTCATCCGCGATTATCTTACCGTCGCGGAGGGTGATATTGCGCGAACTATACATAGCGATCTCCGGGTTGTGGGTGACGAAGATGATAGTTCTCCCCTCGCGGTATAAGCGCTGGAAAAGGGTAAGGATAGAGAAGGATGTGCGGGTATCCAAGTTACCTGTAGCCTCATCGGCGAGCAGGATCACAGGGTCGTTGGCGAGGGCGCGGGCTATCGCCACACGTTGCTGCTGACCACCCGACATCTGGTTGCTCTTGTGATATAGACGGCTCTCCAGACCTACGGCAAGCAGACACTCCTTGGCCTTGGCGGCACGCTCCTTGGCGGAGATGTTGGAGTTGTAGAGCAATGGTAGCTCCACATTCTCCATAGAGGTGGTCTTGGGCAATAGGTTATAGTTCTGGAAGATAAAACCGATCTTGCGGTTGCGTATGCGGGCGCGCTCGTTCTTGCCCATACCCTTGACATTGACACCGTCGAGGTAATAGTCGCCCGACGTGGGGGTATCCAAGCATCCGAGCATATTCAAAAGAGTGGACTTACCACTACCGGAGGTACCCATGATGGTCACGAACTCCCCCTCGTAGATAGTGAACGACACGCCACGCAGAGCCTTTACAGTCTCTCCGCCGACCTTGAAGTGACGACGGAGTTTCTCTATGCGGATTATCTCTTTGGCATTATCTTTCATAGCCACTAATTTTTAGACTCGCTCTTTTTGCTGTCTTTGTTGGAGCCCGGCGGTTTGGGCATGAACGGATTCTCTGTGGTGTCGGCATCGGCGTTAGCCTCCTTCACGGTCACCTCATTGTAGTCCATAGCCACTTTGTCGCCAACTTTTATCCCCGAGAGAATCTCGCGGTAGATACCATTGGAGACGCCTGTCTCTACTTTTGTCTGCACAAGTTTCTTACCTTCTACCACATATACCCACATCTCATTCTCGCCAAGCTCAGTGTCTTTGGCAGCCACGAGGGTGGGGAGGTTGGACGCTTCTGTCTCCTCCTCGTCAAACTCTTGGGGAGTGAACTTGAACGCCTTCATGGGGAGGGCGGTCACGCCGGGGAGCTCGGTGGTGTAGATGGTGAGGTTGGCGGTCATACCCGGGATAAGCTTATGGTCGGGATTAGCGGCTGCTACGATTACCTCATATGTCACGACGTTGGACTCGGTGGTGGGGTTGAGACGTACCTGAGTGACGGTGCCTGTGAAGGTGTCGTCGGTGTAAGCATCTACGGTGAAGGTGACGTTTTGTCCCTCTTTAACCTTGCCTATATCAGCCTCGTCAACATTGCCCACTACTTGCATATTATCCAGGTCGGCGATGACATACATGTTGGCCACGTTCATACTTGATACGACTGTCTGACCTACCTCCACCTCACGTGAGATGACGATACCATCGATAGGTGAATAGATCTCGGCATAGTTCAAGTTCTTAGCGGCGCGTACGCGGTCGGCTTGTGATTTCTCGTAGTTGCTGAGGGCGAGCTCATACTCCTTCTTAGTAGTCTGAAACTCGTAGTCAGAGATAAGTTGCTCTTTGTGAAGGGCTTTGTCGCGCTCATAGTTGGTCTTGGCGTACTCATAGCTGGCCTTGGAGGATGCCAACGATGCATCGGCAGATTTCAAGTCACTCTCGAGAAGTGTCTTCTCAATCTCGGCGAGGAGCTGACCCTTGGTCACGTGGTCGTTGTAGTCGGCATACAACTTGTCAATGATACCTGTCACCTGAGTACCGACATCGACTTGAGTGACAGACTCCATGGTACCTGTCGCGGTAACCACTTCTGTGATATCCACCGGAGTCACCGTGTAGGTCTCCAGCTCTACCACTTTCTCTTGCTTACAGGAGGCGAAGGTGAGCCCCACTGCAGCCATACAACAAAATGTAGTAATCTTATTCATCGTAGAAATTTCTATTCAGAGATATTAACAGACTGTGTGGCGTAGTATTGGATTGTCTTATTAGACAAAATCGCCATATATTTGCTCTGCAGCAGCTCCAAGCGGGCGTTAAGCAGATTATTGTGGGCGGTGAGGAGCTCCACGGCGTTGACGTCGCCGAGTTCAAACTGGCGGTTCACCAACTCAGAGGTAAGCTCGGCAGACTGCAGCTGCACCAGACCGGTCTGATATTTGGCACGGGCGCTGGAGGACTCGATGTAGAGATTCTCTATCGTCTGTGAGAGATTGTTGAGAAGGGTCTCCTGCTCAAGATCGTAGTTGAGGGCGTTGAGCTTAGCCTCGGCAACGGCTCTCTTGGTGGAGTTGGCGTCGTAGATAGGTATGGAGACACTTACCCCGAGGTTCTCGTTGAAGCCATGGCCCATCTGTGAGCCCCAGCCTCCGCGGCCTCCGGTGTTGTAGCCGGTGCCGACGCCTCCCTGCAAGCTGATGCGGGGTAGGCGGCCGGCTTTGGCAATCTTCTCATTATAGGCATATATATCTTTGTTGATTGCGTTGCTCTTGAACGACGGCAACCATTGAGATGCGTAGAGGTACACCTCCTCCTTTGACTGTAGTGGTATGGAAATTTCGTCATCGGAGAAGGTGACAGAGGCTATTTGTAAATCATAGGTGAGATTCAGTTCCAACAGCTTTTTGAGCGACATTACCGCGGATGCGTAGTTGGCCTCCGCTTGCACCAAGCTGTATTGGTCTTGCGCCTCTTGACTCTCTATTTGTGCATAATCTACTTTCGAACTTTTACCGGTCTCCATAAGGCGTTTAGCGCGCGCTGTCTGCGCTGTGCTCACCTCGAGACTGCGTTTGGCAATCTCTATCGCCTCCTGGTTGTACATAATGTTGAGGTACGCTTGTAGGATACCCAATTCAATATCAACCATCAAGTTAGCTCCGGCATACTCCTTCTGTTGACGCAGCAATTTGGAGGACGCCAGCTTATACTTTCTAATGTTACCCTCCCAGATAGTCCATGAACCGTTTACGCCGTATGAACTACTGTAGGCATTGGCCTTCTGGCCATCCTGTGGCGAGGGATAATTACTAAATGAATGGCTGGTGGAGAAATCGACTGTCGGCAACCATGCGTCTTTGGCGCTGAGGATATCTTCGTCGGCGGTGAGCATATCCAGCATGTTGCGACGGATATCCAGGCTGTGGGTAGAGGCCCACTCCACGCAATCAGCGTAGGTCCACACTGTGGGCATTGTCGCACTTGACGGCGACACCACGGCGGAGACTGTCGGCGACGACAAGGCTACGCTTTCCTCGACCTCCGCATATAGGGGGGACGCGGCAAGCGCAACGGCTGCCATTGGCAATACAATCCTTTTTATCATAATTATTTTGCGTTTAGTTTCCTTTTTGGTCCGAGGGGATTATACCTCCTATCATTTACCTCATAGGCTTGAAGCATAATTGTGAACCCCTCATTCATTGCAAAATTACTGATTATCGCAGCTTTCGGCAAATCAATTCGACATAAGCAAACATATCTTTGATATTTTATCTAATTTCACTCCCAAAAGCCTTGTAACTCATTGCAAGACTTAATTTTTGTAAAAATTCAACTTTTTAAAGCATTTTGCGCAACTTTCCGCACTTTTCAACTGTTTACTTACAATACTTACTAACTTTTTCTAGTATTTTTATACTATTTCACAAATATATAATTACCTTTGCAACAACATATATTTTAACGTCTAAACCATACACGTATGAAGTTCAAAGTTTTTCTCTTGGGACTCTCTACTTTAACTCTTGGAAGTTGTATCGACTCCGATTATGACCTATCTGATATCGACACCACGTCTGAATTTAAAGTGGAAGACTTAACTCTACCGGTCAATATTGACGCCATCAAGCTATCCGACATTTTCAATGTCAAGGAGGGCAGCAAGGTGCAAGTCGTAAATATCGACGGCAAGGAGTATTACGCTATTGTTTCTGAGGGCTCATTCTGCCCCAATCCCATCAAGGTTGCAACGTTCACCGCGGCAGCTCCATCCATCAACAGCACCTCCGAGATACTATTCCCCGGTGCTGAGGCCAAAGGCAAAGGCGCCGCTCAATCGCTCACCTTCTCTATCCAGCGCGATGAACAGCCGTTCATCTACCATTTCTCCGGCATCGACGACGCCGTACATTCCGCGAAATCCGTGTTAACTAAAGACACCTACATGAAAATCTCCGTTGATATGAGCGCTTTGGCTTCCAACACGCAAAATATCACCATCAAGGATCTGAAACTCTCGCTCCCTAAAGGATTGACCGCAACCACCGACAAAGGTTCTTACGACAAAAACAGCGGCTTACTAACTATCCCTGAGCTCCCGCTAAGCAACGGCAAGGGGGCTATCACTCTCGACATCACAGGCTTGGACTTCGTTGCCAACGGCGCGGCTATCGACTACAACGCCCATGCCCTGACCATGAACAGCGCCATCGTAGTGGAATCCGGTTATATCACCGCCAATCTAAAGGAGAACGGCTCAGAGCCCAACTCCACAACGCTCTTCATCCATTACGATTTCTCCCCGATCACCGCCACGGCTTTCTCCGGAGAGGTCCAATACGACGTCAAGGGGATTAACATCGACCCGATTAGGCTCACCGATATCCCCAAATTCCTATCGCAGGAGGGCACGGAGATATTCCTCACCAACCCGCAGATTTACTTAAAGATGCACAACATGGTGGCAGACAGCAAGTTGGGATTCTCCACAGGACTACGCTTCACAGCCAACCGCGCCAGCGCGCAGAGCCTCACCTTCACCCCCGACGAGGAGGTTTATGTAGGCTATGCCAACGGCTCCGGCCCCTACAACTTCGTATTGTCACCGACCAGCCCAGCCTCACCCCTCGAGGGATATAGCGCCAACCTAAAGCATGTCTCCTTCAGCTCACTCTCCGACCTGCTCGGCGGCGCCTCCGGCATACCATCATCTATCAACGTGGAAGCCGTCAACCCGCAAGTGCCGCTTCAGTCGGTGGAGAATTTCCGCCTAGGCACTGAATACGCCTCACAGAAGGACTCTTATGAATTCTTCGCTCCCCTATCGCTAAAGACAGGGTCTATGATCATCTATTCCGACACTTACGATGGCTGGAACGACGAGGATGTGGATGCTATCACCATCAACAAACTCACCGTCACCGCCACCGTCACCTCTGAGCTCCCATTGGAAGCTGACGTCATCGCGTACCCCATCGACAAGGATGGCAATGTGATTAATAATGTAGAGATTCAAGGGGGCAAGCTCCCCGCCGATGCCGACAACTATGAGCTGACGCTATCCTCCACAGGCGTCATCACTCACCTCGACGGCGTCCGCATTGAGGCTCGCGTCCTCAGCGGCGACAACAACGCCCTAGCCCCTGCGCAGACCATCACCCTCAGAAATATCAAGGCAAAGGTCTCAGGAAGCTATACCAAAAAATTTTAATCACTTAAAATCCGTACGCAATGAAATCATTTCTATCTAAAATATTACCCGCCGCGGGAGCGCTGTTGCTAGCCTCCTCCGCCGCGGCTCAGCATACCACCTCAGGGTACTTCCTCGACAATTACAACTACCGCTACGAGATGAACCCAGCCTTTGGCAACGACAACAAAAAGTTCTTCTCCCTACCTGTAGCGGGAAATATCAACGTGGGTATGCTAGGCAACCTGGGGGTGTCTGACGTCATCTATACCCGCTCAGGCAAGACCATGCTCTTCACCAACCCCGAGATTTCCACTGCCGAAGTGATGAAGAATATCAGCGACAAGAACACCTTCGGCGCCAACGTTAAGCTCGACATCATGAGCGTCGGCTTCAAAGGGTTTGGCGGATACAACGCCGTTGGCATTAAAACCGTTGTCAACGCCAACGCCAACGTGCCGCGCGCCCTCTTCTCCCTTGCCAAAGAGGGTATCGCCAATCAGACCTACGACATCTCTGATATGCGCGTCCGCGCCGAGAGCTATATCGAAATGGCACTCAACCACTCCCACGACATCACCAAGGACCTGCGCATCGGTGGCACCCTCAAATTCCTGCTAGGCGTAGGCGCCGCTGACGCTTACTTCAACCAAGCATCACTGACGCTCGACGAAAACAACTGGACAGCGGTGACAAACGCCGAGATTTACGCCTCCCTGGGCGGATTCAGATATGACCACGACATCGACAGCAACACCGGCCGCGAATACGTCTCCGGCGGTAACTTCGACGACGGCTTCAAGATTCAAGGCTTCGGCATGGCGGTGGACCTCGGCGCGGAATATAAATTCCACGACTTCACCTTCTCCGCGGCACTGCTCGACCTCGGCTTCATCAACTGGGGTAAGACTCAATACGCCTCCACCAACGGCAATCAGACCATCTCCACCGACGCTTATACCTTCAACGTAGATGACGACGCTGCCAACTCCTTCGACAACGAATGGGACAGCTTCACCGACAACCTCGACAAGCTCTATCAGCTATCAGACAATGGCGAGCTCAGTTCCCGTTCACGCATGCTCGGCGCTACGATGAACATCGGCGTACAATATGAGCTACCCTACTACCGTCGCCTCAGCTTCGGCCTGCTCAACACAACCCGCTTCAACGCCCCATTCTCCTGGACACAGTTCCGATTATCGGCAAACGTTAGACCCGTGAACTGCTTCTCCGCAAGTGCCAACGTCGCTGTCGGCACCTATGGCACCGATTTCGGCTGGTTGCTCAACTTCAACGTCACCGGAGTCAACCTATTCGTAGGCATGGACCACACCTTCAGCAAGCTCGCCAAGCAGGGCGTGCCCCTCGGATCATCCGCATCCTTCAACTTCGGTTTAGATTTCCCGCTATAAAAACGACGCAGTCCGGGGATGATCACCCCCGACTAAGCAGACGATACCAATGCAAAGCGGACGCCCATTTGAGCGCCCGCTTTATTGCAACCATATATCCTGATTTATTGACAACAGGCTCTGTAAAGCGGACGCTCCAAGGAGCGTCCCTACATTCACCGACTCTGTATTTCTCTGATTTAGATTGCCTTCAGTCTTATATTTCCCTGAGTTTGGTTGACTATCAGCATTATTTGGGGTGGATTTGGTTAACTATCAGCAGCATATAGGGTGGATTTGGTTGACTATCAGCAACATTCGGGGTGTAGGGACGCTCCTTGGAGCGTCCGCTTTACAGCGACCATGCATAACACCTGGCGTAGTGCGGAGCTGTTCTGTTCAAAAGATCTTTCTTTTGCCCTTGAGCCTTTGTCCTTGAGTCTTTTGCCCCTTTTGCCTTTACCCCTTCACATTCTGGCGGTGATGGAGGCGTTTATACTCCTTCAGCCCCGCGGCTAAAAGCGGCAACGCACTCTCGGGAACGTAGGTCTCCACAAATTTCTCCATGATATAATCAGCAGCCACATCAGAAGGATGCAGCAAATCGTCGGCGTAGAAACGGTAATCGCGCAGGTCATCCATAAGTATCTCGTAGGCAGGGAAATAGTCACATTGCGGCATCTCTGCCAGCTGCTCGCACGCCATTATCAAGCGCGCCTTCGAACGGCTATTGCCTGCAAAGCCATCGGCGAGGTGCCGCACCGGACTCACCGTGAATATCACCTTCAGCGACGGATTAATCGCCGTGAGCCGTTCTATCATAGGCCGCCACAGCGACACTATCTCCTCCACCGACATGATGCGTCGACGAAAGAGCCGCGCCGGCTGCTTATGACAATTTGCCACTACCCTACCGCTGTCGCCCAGCTCATATATCCAGGCGGTGCCAAAGGTTACCAATAGCGCGGCGCTGTCGCGGAGGCTCTGCGACAAGCTCTCTGTGGCAGCGGTCATGCGTTGCACGGCACTCTCACGCGTAGCCGCGGAGAACAGCGTGGAGAAATCCCAGCTGAACCATAGCCCCGTACTCTCCTGCAGCGACACCTTGGGCGCATCCTCCTCCATGGCATGGCGTATAGTAGCCGCGATGGATGCAGGGTTATAGAGCACCCCACAGGGGTTGACGCTCACTTCCCACATACGTTGCTGCAAGCGACCACCAATGTTATCGCTGAAGCAGGAGCCCAGAAAGAGCAACGGCCGTTCCGGAGTGAGCTGTATGTCGCGACTCGCCGCGCTGAGATATTCGGTGCGAAATTTCATAATAGATTTATAGCGGGGATTAATATTCCGTTAGCTTAAAACAGATCGTAGTCTATGGCTGTGATCTGGAACTCTGTACGGCGGTTTATCTGGTCTGCCGCCTCCTTATCCTCGTCGGAGAGGGTCTCGATGAAAGCCTCGTCGAGCACCGTGCCCTCCTCAAACTGCGGATACTCACGGTTAATCTTCTTAGTGACCACCTTGGGACGGCTCTTGCCATACCCTTCCGGTTTTAGACGGTCCTCAGAGATGCCACCTGCGATGAGGTAGTCAACCACGCTCTTGGCACGACGGTTGCTAAGCCCCATATTATACTCCTCCGAGCCCCAGCGGTCGCAGTGCGACGCCATCTCGATAGTGACATTGGGATTATCCTTCAGCAGCTGTATCAGCTCATCGAGCGCCGTCTTGGACTCGGGACGCAACGTAGCCTTGT
>CAZLJS010000031.1:0-12495 GCA_964559895.1 uncultured Sangeribacter sp. | reverse complement strand
TTCATGGCTATCATGCGCAACTATTTCTCGTTGGGCCGTTCCAAACGCTTCGGCTTCTTCAACGAGGTGCAGTGCCAGATAGGTGGCGGCCAGTCCAAGATCATGCAGGGTAAATCTACTGATATCAGTGGTGCCTATGAGCGCAATTTCTCGTTTGACATAGGCCTGGCACCCGGCTTGATCGCTTTCCTCAACAACTATTCAGCCCTGGAAGTCAACGTGGGCGTGCTCGGTTTCTCCTATACCGGAACCAAGCAGATAAATAATCAGATTTATGAGTCGCATCGCAAAACCAAGTATGCGAACTTCAAGATAAATCTTCTTTCAATAACATTCGGAATGTCGTTTTATATCTAATGACAAAACGTAAACTAATATACAGGATTCTTGCGTGCTGCATGGCGGTGATGGCAATCGTCGCCCCCTCCACTGTGTTGGCGCAGGAGCTAACCGTTGTCAACGACAGCACGCCACTCACGGTGCCTGACTCGTTGCGCTCTCAATTCTTGGAGGTCCTCCACGGACGCGCTAAGATAGTGCCCGTGGAACATGAAAACAATATGGTGGTTATCGGCAACGACACCGTCTCCGAGATTCTTAAATCGAGAAATCTGGGCCGCTACGACCGCGGCTTGTTCAACTATATATTCATTCCTAAAGGGGAATGGCAGGTGGGTATCACCGCATCATATGGCGAGTTCTCCACCAGTGACCTGGAGATGCTGGATCTGCTCACAGACCTCGACTTCTCGGGCCATGTCTTCTCCATCAACCCCTATATCTCCTACTTCATACGCAGCAATATGTCGGTAGGCTTGCGCTTGGGCTACACCGAAGCGAAGGCTAACCTCGGTTCCATGACGGTGGATTTCGATGATGATATGAACTTCGACGTCAAGGACGCCATGTATCGCAGCGAGGCTTACACCGCGGCGGCACAGCTCAAACAGTATATCGGACTGAGCCGCAGAGGCCGCTTCGGCGTCTTCAGCCAGCTGGAGCTATCCTTCTGCTCGGGCAACTCCGACTTCCGCCGCTTATATGCCGGAGAACCGGTCACCACTCATACCACTTATATGGAGTCGCGAATATCCTTCTCCCCGGGTATATGCGTCTTTATGATGAAGAATGTATCGTTCAACATCTCCTTCGGCGTGGTCGGCTTCTATCTGCGCAACGAGAAGCAGTGGGTCAACAATGAATCACGCGGCAACCGTTTCTCCTCGGGCGCCAACTTCAAATTCAATATCTTTAATATCAATTTCGGTCTCGGACTGCATATATAATGAAGCAAATCTTTAGATCAAATACTCTCCTTAGCGTGTGTGTCGTAGCTGCCACATCCTTGATGACAGGGTGTATCAGCAATGATGTGCCATATCCCCGCATACAGCAGAACATACTCGCCATCTCAGCGGCAGGGGAGAGCTCCCCGGCGAAGATCGACGAGGAGACGATGACCGTGACCCTCACCCTTGGCGAGGAGGCTGATATACGAAAGGTGAAGTTCACCGAGGTGCAATACACCGAAGGCGCTGAGGTGTCGAAGGACCTGCTGGAGGGCACTTACGACCTCTCTACGCCTATCTCAGTGACGCTATCCAAATACCAATCATATCAATGGGTGATAGAGGCTAACCAGAGCATAGCGCGATATTTCTCCATCTCAGGTCAGATCGGCGAAACGGTGATTGACGTGCCGGGTAAGCGTGTCGTTGTCACCGTGCCCGACAACTTAAACCTGTCGCATCTGCAGGTGCTGAGCTGCAAACTGGGTCCGGATGGCGCCACCATGTCGCCCGATATCCAACCCGGATACTACGACTTCTCGGCTCCTATGAGAGTGCAGGTGGCTTATCATGACCAAGTAGAGAACTGGACCATCTTCGTCGTTACCTCCGACACTGTTGTTTCCACCACCCAGGTCGATGCGTGGTCGCAGGTGATATGGGCGTATGGCGCTGGCGTGGAGACCTCCGACAATGGTTTTGAATACCGCGAGGCTTCCGAGACGGAATGGCATACCGTGCCAAAGAGCTATATCACATACAATGGCGGTGCCTTCAGCTGCTATATCCCACACCTCACACCGCTCACTACCTATGTGGTGCGCGCTACATCAGATGAAAACAAGGGTAACGAGGTGGAGGTCACTACCTCTGCTACACGTGACTTGGTAGATGGCTCCTTTGACCAGTGGTGGCTCAAGAATGACAAGGTTTGGTGCCCATGGAATGAGGGCGGTTCCTCCTTCTGGGATACCGGCAACACCGGTGCCGCTACGCTGGGTAACTCCAACGTTGTGCCCTCCTCAGACACGCCCAATGGCGTGGGACAGTCGGCGAAACTCGAAACAAAATTTGTCGGCGTGGGCATCATCGGCAAGCTCGCAGCCGGTTCTATCTACACCGGTGAGTTTGAGAAGGTGGATGGCACTAATGGTATCCTCGAGTTTGGCCGTCCGTGGAAGGTGAGACCGACCAAGCTGAAGGGGTATTTCAAATACACTACAGCGCCTATCAACTATACCTCATCGGAATATAGCGACCTGATGGGACGTCCTGATACCTGCCATATCTACATAGCTATGACAGATTGGACCTCCACATACCAGATACGTACCAACCCCAATAATCGTCAGCTCTTCGACAAGAATTCATCGGCGGTAATAGCCTACGGTGAGCTCCTCTGCGCCACCAACACCAACGGTTGGCAGGAGTTTGAGATTACTCTCAACTACCGTTCCACTTCGCGTGAACCGAATTATATCCTTGTCACTGCCGCTGCCTCTAAGTATGGAGACTTCTTCACCGGAGGCACCGGAGCCTGTCTTTACGTCGATCAGTTCTCGCTCAGTTACGATTATTAGTGATAATATTTTAGCCGCGTAAAATGAAAAATCAAGATAAGACCTTCAGTTGGCGCAAACGTGCGCTCTCCTTCAAATTTGCCTTTGAGGGGATTGCGACCTTGCTACGCTCCGAGCATAATGCATGGATACATAGCGTGGCGGCGTTGCTAGCCATACTGTTGGGATGGCTGCTGCATATCTCCGTCATGGAGTGGTGCGTGGTCATCATCTGCATAGCCTCTGTGCTAAGTGCCGAAGCTGTCAACACCGCGGTGGAAGCCTTGGCCGATAAGTTGTCGCCCGAGCCGGATCCACTCATCAAACGTGCCAAGGATGTCGCTGCCGGTGCGGTGCTTATCGTCGCCATCGCTGCCCTTATAATCGGGATTATTATCTTCCTGCCCAAGCTGTGGGCTCTGTTTTGGTGACACATATTACCCTAACGACTAAATCATGAAGCAGATTACGGCATTATTGCTACTCCTTATCACGTTTGGAGCTTCGGCTCAAGACACTCCCGCGTATCATCGTGGCGTGCGCGTCTCTACCGACGTGTTGGCGCTCTCTATGCCCGTGGCCACCATCGCTTACGAGTTTATCACTCAAGACTGGACTGGTGTCAAACAGGGTGCTCTCACTGCCGCAACCACTATTGGTGCTACGTATATCCTCAAGTATGCCACACACAAGGAGCGTCCCGATGGCTCCGACTATCACTCCTTCCCTTCGATGCACAGCGCCACCATGTTTGCCGACGCGGCGTTTATCCAGCGTCGTTTTGGCTGGAAATGGGGAGCTCCGGCATATGCGCTTGCCGCTTATGTGGGGTGGGGTAGGACCTATGCCAAGAAACATGATTGGTGGGATGTTGCGGCAGGTGCCGCGATCGGTGCCGGATCGGCGTATATCTTCACCCGCCCCTTTGCTAAGGAGCATAACCTATCTGTGGTGCCTTTTACCGACGGTGACCGATTCCTAATAGCTACTTCAATGACATTTTAAGTCGGCGGGGAGGTGCAAAGGAGGGGTAAATGGGGTAATTCTTATAATTCGTATAACTCGTATAATTCTTATAAGCAATCGCTCTTATGTATTTTTTACTTATTTCTAAGAAAAGATGGCGGGGATAAGACTTTTTTGCATTTCTGTACTATTGTGATTATTAGTCACATACCTTTGCGTCTGAAATTTTTTTGTACTTTTTGTAGCAAAATACTTGCAAGATTGAAAAAAACTCCGTAACTTTGCATCGCTTTTCAGAAATGGTGAATGTAGCTCAGTTGGTTAGAGCGTCGGATTGTGGTTCCGAAGGTCGTGGGTTCGAGCCCCATCTTTCACCCCTAGAGACACCAATACGGTGTCTCTTTTTTTATACCCATTTTTTATATCATCGCCACTTTTTCGCCAAAATATCCGTGACGGTTGGCAGATAATTTGTAACTTCGCAGCATAATCGCTTCCCATGTGGAGCGTGTGGATACTTTATAATGCATCCCTGATGCCTAATATACGTCAACGATATGAAGAAGTTCGTGCTATTCATAGCTCTTGCAGTCCTGATAACCATGGGTGCTGTCGCCGTTAGCGATGGTGCCGCGCCTGAGGGGAGCTCTCTGTGGCACGACGATATCCTTGAGGGCTACCAGGCGCGGACCGTAGATCAGGGAACGGCCTTCGACGGGGCTTGCGTATCCACGATTGTGCGCCGGTTGGCTGCCAATCATTCCCACAAAGCTTTCCTTTATATCCATGGCTTCAACGACTATTTCTTTCAAAAAGAGATGGGGGATAGGTTAGTGGATTCCGGCTATAACTTCTATGCTGTGGATCTGCGCCGTTATGGTCGCAGCCTTCGCGAATGGCAATATCCGTTCAACGTCAGGGATATCAAGGAGTATTTCGCCGACATCGACTCCGCATTGGTGCAGATACGTCGCGACGGCAACACCGACATCACCCTGGGCGGTCATAGCACCGGTGGCCTTACTACCTCCTATTTCGTGGCGAATCGCGGTGCCCGCTGTGGCGTCAACCGTCTCGTCACCGACAGCCCCTTCTTGGAGTGGAACTTCTCTGCCATGTATCGCAAGGCATTGATACCGATGGTGAGCCTGTGGGGCAGGATGGCTAAGGATAGCAAGATTAAGCAGAGCCATTGCGACGGTTACGCCCAGAGCCTCCTCAAGGAGTACCACGGCGAATGGAGCTACAACACCGATTGGAAAATGATCTATTCCCCCGACGTCACTGCGTCGTGGATTCATGTGATAAACAACACCCAGGGCCGCTTGATGAAGGAGGCGCAGAATATCACCATCCCTGTGCTGGTGATGCACTCCGACACCGCTATCTACGGCTGCTCCTGGACCCCTGCGTTCCAACATGGCGACGCCGTGCTTAATCCTGCGATGATAGCGCGACGCGGTGCCAAACTGGGCAAAAATCCTAAGGTAATTACTATACATGGAGGTCTGCATGACCTCATTTTGTCGGACAAGAAGGTGAGAGAGGCGGCCTACGACTCCCTCTTCTACTTCATTAACACGCATTGATATATGATGAAAGCTGTTGACCTAACTCCTCAAGAAAGGGTAGAGGCGTTGATGCTTCTCCACAGAGTGTATGGGATTATTGATCCATTAATCTCAGATAAACAACGCGATTTTCTCAAGCAATTATGGCGTCGCTGTGCCGAATATAAAGAGCATACCTACGACCGCCACTACATATCACCGTTGATCTTCACCCTCGACACCGCGCAGACCTTTGCTGCCGAGATAGAGGCTGACCTGGATATACTGTTGGCAATCCTGCTCTTTGAGCCCTATTACCTGGAGCTCGTCAAGAAAGAGGATGTGCAACGTGTCTTTGGCAAGGATGTGATGGAGATCATCATGGGCCTAATGAAACTATACGAGGTGGGACTACGTCATCGCAGCGCCGACAAGGAGAACTTCCGCGGCTTGCTGCTGGCCCTCGCCAACGATGTGCGCCTTATCATAGTGATGATAGTGCGTTCGCTCACACTTATGCGCCGCATCAACCTCCATCCCCACGATGAATGGGTGCGTGAGGTGGCTCTCGACGCTAAAACGCTCTATGCACAGCTGGCTCACCGTTTGGGCCTATACAGCATCAAGAGTGTCCTCGAAGATTTATATCTCAAATATACCGACCGCGACACATATAAGCTCATCGCCAAGAAGCTCAACGAGACGAAACGTAGCCGCGACGCATATATCGACGCCTTCATCGGTCCCGTCAAGGAGCGCTTGGAGTCTGCCGGCCTGAAGTTCTCAATCAAAGGGCGCACCAAGACCATAGCGTCCATTTACAATAAGATCGTCAACAAGAAGGTGGATATGAACCATATCTACGACCTCTTTGCCATACGTGTCATCCTGGAGTCATCTGAGAGCATTGAGCGCGAGAGAGCCGACTGCTGGCTGGGATATTCCATCCTTGCCAATATGTATGACCCCGACCCTAAGCGTATGCGCGACTGGATATCACATCCCAAAGCCAATGGCTACGAGTCGCTGCATATCACCGTGCGCGGTCCGCAGGATAAGTGGGTGGAGGTGCAGTTCCGCACCAAACGCATGGACCTAGTAGCAGAGAAGGGTATGGCGGCCCACTGGCTATATAAGGGTGGTAAGAAGGCCTCCACAGACCAATGGATGGCCAACGTGCGCAACGTCTTGGAGTCTGCCTCAGATGGCGTCGGTTCCATGGCGAAGATGAAGGATATGAGGGTAGAGGCGTCGCAGACAGAGGTGTATGCCTTCACTCCCAAAGGTGACCTGCTCAAGTTGCCACCGGGAAGTACGCTCCTGGACTTCGCTTTTGCCGTCCACTCCAATGTGGGATGCCGTTGCACAGGTGGTATCGTCAATGGTAAGAATCAGAAGATATCCTACAAGTTGCAGAGCGGAGACACCATCAACGTCCTCACCTCCAACACGCAGAAGCCTACTCAGGCATGGCTGTCGCTGGTCACTACCTCCAAGGCGCGCTCCAAGATACGCCAGACACTCGACGAGGAGCGCCGTGCCAAGGCGGAGCTGGGACGTGAGATGCTCGAACGTCGTCTCAAAAATCGCAAGATTGATATGGATGAGGCGTTCCTGTCGCGACTCATCTTCAAGCAGGGCTATAAGATAGCCACAGACTTCATGGCTGACGTGGCAGATGAGAAGATCGACCTGAACAAGTTTCTCGACCTATGTCGTCGCGAACAGGATAAGGAGGAGACACCCCTTCCCACCACCTCCGTCGCTGCCGAGGAGTTTCAGCTACCTCATTCTCCGAGTGGCCAGCAGGACTCCGAGACGCTGGTAATCGGTTCCGACGATATTCATGGCCTCAAATATCAGTTTGCGCGTTGCTGCGATCCCCATCCCGGAGACCCCATCTTTGGCTTCATCAGCAATACCGGCGCGGTGAAGATACACCGTAACGATTGCCCCAACGCGGCGCATCTGCTGAGCCGTTATCAGTATCGTTGCATAGCTGCGCGGTGGACAGGCGACGAGAAATCGTCGTTGCAGACAGTGCGCATCATCGGCACCGACGACATAGGTATCATGACCAATATCACCGCTATCATCGACAAGCATCCCGACGTGCATCTGCGCAACGTATCCGTCAATTCCTATGAAGGATATTTCGCCGGCATCTTGGGCTTGCGTGTCAAGGATGGCACTACGCTCACATCCTTGCTATCAAAGCTGTCTAAAATACCCGGTGTGAAGTCTGCCCTAAAGATATAAAATGTTGCTAAAAGTAGGAACTCTCAGTCTTTTAGGATTGTATATTTGTTTTAGTCATATTTTTTTTGTAATTTAGCACATTGAATATATAACTAAACATCAATTTTATGGAATTTGAGAAACTCGACCTACAGACATTGAAATCGAAAGGTAAGACAGTAGGCCAAGTAGAGGATGAACTTAGAATGCTTAGCGAAGGATTCCCTTACTTGGAGATAGCGGCTCCGGCTACAGTGGAGCGCGGCATTTGCAAAACCACTCCCGAGATGGAGAAATCCGCCGTAGAGACATGGAAAGCTTACCTCGCCGAAGGTCATAAGGTGATGAAAATGGTTCCGGCTTCCGGCGCCGCTTCACGTATGTTTAAAATGCTCCAATCGTTCGTCAACGGCGACGAGACCGTCCCTACCTCCGATAAGCTGCGTAGGTTCTTCGACGAAATAGAGAACTTCGCATTCTTCCGCCGCCTAAACCTAATGTGCCTCACCATTTATCAGAAAAATATCGCTGAGCTGAAGAGTGAAGGCCGCTATAAAGATATCTTGGAGACATTGCTCCGCGCCAATGGCTTGAACTATGGCAAGCTCCCCAAGGCGATGATTCTATTCCATAAAGTGCTGGGCTCTACCAGAACCTCCCTCGAGGAACACCTGGCAGAGGCTGCCGAGTATGCCACCAATAAAGATGGCAAGGTTTATCTCCACTTCACAGTAAGTCCGGAGCATCTAGCCATCATCAAATCCAAAGTACATGAAGTGAAAGAGGTGGAGGAACACCATTACGGCGTATCATACGACGTCACTTATAGTGTCCAGAAACCATCCACCGATACCATAGCTGCCAACCTCGACGGTACACCATTCCGTGAAAACGGTGAGCTCTTCTTCCGTCCCGGTGGCCACGGCGCACTTATCGAGAACCTTAACGACCTCGACGCCGATGTGGTATTCATTAAAAATATTGACAACGTGGTGCCCGACTCCAAACGCGCTTCCACTAACCTATACAAGAGCGTCATCGCCGGAATCCTCGTTAACGCTAAACGCAAAATCGACGAGTATCTACACCTCCTTGACGCAGGTACTCCCTCAGAGGAGAAGATTCAAGAGATTCTCGACTTTATGCGCAATACCCTCTGCATCTCTCACGATAAAGCCGATGAGATGCCGTTGCAGCATAAGATATCATATATCCGCGGTAAGCTCAATCGCCCCGTCCGCGTCTGCGGCATGGTGAAAAACGAAGGTGAACCCGGTGGTGGTCCGTTCCTCGTTTACGATTCCAACGACGAGACCATCGCTCCGCAGATACTGGAGCTTGTCCAGATCGACACCAATGACGCTCAGATGCAGAAGATGCTCACCGGTGCCAGCCACTTCAACCCCGTGGACCTGGTGTGCTGCATCAAAGACTATAAGGGTAATAAATTCAACCTCCCCGACTACGTGGACCGCAACACCGGTTTCATCTCACAGAAGAGCCGCGACGGCGTGGATCTCAAAGCCCTTGAGCTCCCGGGCCTTTGGAACGGCGCTATGAGCGACTGGAACACTATCTTCGTGGAGGTGCCCGCAGATACTTTCAACCCCGTAAAAGAGGTGGTGGATCTGCTACGCCCCGCTCACCAAGTACAATAAGAGCCTTTTAATTGATTTACTATATAAATAAAGCGAACCATCAGGCTCGCTTTATTTTTTTCTATGATGAAGGCAACTCGACAACGCCTATCTATTCCGCTACTTATTATACGTTTTGCAGTATTGCGCGATGCCGCAGTTGAGGCAATCAGGTTTACGGGCCTTGCACACATATCTGCCATGCAGGATAAGCCAGTGATGCGCCTTGGGTAGCAGTTCTGCCGGGAAATATTTCACCAGCGTGCGCTCCGTTTCCAAGGGCGTCTTACTATTGTCGGTAAGCCCGATGCGGTTGCTGACCCTAAACACATGTGTATCGACAGCCATCGCCGCCTTGTTCCACACCACAGCCAACATCACATTGGCAGTCTTGCGACCTACGCCAGGCAACTTGATAAGGTTGTCCATGTCTGACGGCATCTCACCGCCAAACTCCTCTGTGAGCATCTGCGCCGCTTTGATGAGCGAACGTGTCTTATTGTTGGGGAAGGTCACGCTCTTGATATATGGGAACACCTCCTCCTCGGTGGCTACGGCCAAGTCCGCGGCGGTGGGGTAGGCCGCAAACAGTGCCGGCGTCACCATGTTTACTCGTTTGTCGGTGCATTGTGCCGACAATATCACTGCCAGAAGCAAATGAAAAGGAGAATCATACTCCAGCTCCGTGTGGGGCTCCGGCATGTTCTCCTTAAACCATTCGATTATTCCGGCATAGCGTTGCCGTTTATTCATCGTCGATTATTTTGCTGCGTCAAATTCGCTGAGGAATCGCACATCGTTCTCGCTAAATAGACGCAAGTCTGATACTCTATACTTAAGGTTGGCGATACGTTCCACTCCCATACCGAAGGCGTAGCCCGTATATACCTTTGAGTCGATGCCGCAAGCGTCGAGCACAGCAGGATCGACCATGCCGCAGCCCAGGATCTCTACCCAGCCGGTGCCTTTGCATAGACCACAGCCTTTACCACCGCAGATGCCGCAGCTGATATCCATTTCGGCTGATGGCTCGGTGAAGGGGAAGTAGCTGGGACGAAGACGTATCTTAGTCTCCACGCCAAACATCTGTTGAGCAAAGTATAGAAGCGCTTGCTTAAGGTCGGCAAACGATACGTTCTTGTCGATATATAGGCCCTCTACCTGGTGGAAGAAGCAGTGCGCACGTGCTGAGATTGCCTCGTTGCGATACACGCGTCCCGGGCAGATGATGCGGATAGGGGGCTCTGTGTGCTCCATAGTGCGTGACTGTACTGATGAGGTGTGGGTGCGCAGTAGCACGTCCGGACCACGGGAAATGAAGAAGGTGTCTTGCATGTCGCGTGCCGGGTGATCATCGGCAAAGTTCAAGGAGGAGAACACGTGCCAGTCGTCCTCTACTTCCGGTCCCTCGGCGATGGTGAACCCCATGCGGGAGAATATGTCAATTATCTCGTTGCGTACTACTGATAGCGGATGGCGTGCTCCCATCATTGTCGGTGACGCGCTACGTGTCAAGTCGATGCGCGACAACGTAGAGTCCTCTTGCGAGCCTAATGCCTCACGCAATGATGCTATCTTTTCTGTCGCCTGATTCTTTAAGTTGTTGAGCAGCTGTCCTACTTCGCGCTTCTCCTCAGCGGGTACTGTGCGGAAATCGTTGAACAATAACGATACGGCACCCTTCTTGCTGAGATACTTTATGCGGAGTTCCTCCACCTCTTGCGCTGTACTTGCGCTCAAGCCCTCTATTTCGGCGCTCAATGCGGATATCTTTTCTTGTAACATACTTTACAATTGCTTTTTAGCCCGGAGCCCTTTTGACCCCTTAGGCGCTATTCTTTTGCAAAGTTAATTATAAACCTTGGAATAAACGAACTTTTTTTAAAGAATGAACCCTTTTTATTTGTCGATGCGAATATTTATATGTAACTTTGAATCATTAAATAATAGTAGAGAGACCTTTGTCTCTACCTAAAATCAAATAGCATGTACAATAAATTTAAATCTTTTCTAACTGAAGAACTGCAAGAAATCAAAAACGCAGGTCTTTATAAGAACGAACGTATCATCACCACTCCTCAAAAAGCCGGTATCGCCGTAGAAAACACTCAAGGTGAGGTGCTCAACTTCTGCGCTAACAACTATCTCGGCCTCTCAGACAATTCCCGCCTTATAGAAGCCGCTAAACGCGCTATGGACGACCGTGGGTTCGGTATGTCATCCGTACGATTCATCTGCGGCACTCAAGACCGCCATAAAGACCTCGAACGTGCTATCAGCGATTACTTCCACACTGAAGACACCATACTCTACGCCGCTTGCTTCGACGCTAACGGTGGCCTCTTCGAGCCCCTTTTCACTGAACAAGACGCTATCATCTCCGACGCACTCAACCACGCTTCTATCATCGACGGCGTGCGCCTGTGCAAAGCTAAACGTTTCAGATATAAAAACGCCGACATGGCAGACCTCGAACGCTGCCTCCAAGAAGCGCAAGAATGTAGATTCCGCATCATCGCTACCGATGGCGTTTTCTCCATGGACGGTAACGTAGCCCCTATGGACAAAATCTGCGAACTCGCTGAGAAATACGACGCCCTCGTCATGGTCGATGAAAGCCACTCCGCAGGCGTGGTTGGCCCCACTGGCCACGGCGTAGCTGAGCAATTCAATTGCTACGGCAAAATCGACATCTTCACCGGCACTCTCGGCAAATCCTTCGGCGGTGCCATGGGCGGTTTCACCACAGGCCCCAAAGAGATCATTGACATGCTGCGTCAGCGCTCTCGCCCATACCTATTCTCCAACTCCGTCGCTCCAGCCATCGTCGGTGCCAGCATCGAAATGTTTAAAATGCTCAAAGAGAGCAACGACCTCCACACCAAACTTATGGAGAACGTATCCTACTTCCGCGACAAAATGCTCGCAGCAGGATTCGATATCAAACCCACACAGAGCGCCATCTGCGCCGTCATGCTTTATGACGCCAAACTGTCACAAGACTTCGCCGCAGAAATGCAGAAAGAGGGTATATACGTCACCGGTTTCTACTATCCCGTAGTACCAAAAGACCAAGCTCGCATCCGCGTACAGCTCTCCGCAGGTCACGACCGCGACCAGCTCGACCGCGCCATCGCCGCTTTCATCAAAGTCGGCAAGAAACTCAACGTGCTTAAATAACCCCATCGCTTTTAACGCTACCTATCCCACCTCTATATAAAAGCAATATATGCTACCCAAGTATAAAGGCGATATA
>CAZLJS010000030.1:0-12668 GCA_964559895.1 uncultured Sangeribacter sp. | reverse complement strand
GGAGAGGCAGCAGCTGACAAGGGGCGCTATGGTCTGAAGGTCATGGATAATTGGTTGCGGGGGCCGATGCGGCGATATGAGATGTGGTCCATGATGTTGCGTATCAAGAGGATGCCTAGCCCGCCGATGGCTCTGTCTTCTACGGAGGCGGTGATGTCGGGATCGGTGGCGGTGGTTGGGTCAAAGGGGATGCCGCTGTCGATGAGGGTGAAGCGGATATGGTCGTGGTGCGGCTCGGCGATGAGCAGGATGGTGCCCGCTTCTTGTGGTGGGTATGCGTAGTTGATGACGTTGACCAGCGCCTCCTCTAGCGCTAGGTTGAGCATGTTGGTCTTGGTGGCTCGTTCGTCGTCGGTGAGGGGTAAGTTAGCGGTGACCTCCTCCACGAATTGTGGCAGGGTGGCGAGCTCCGATAGCTTGTTGCTGATGCGGAAGATATGGTTTAGCTTGATGGCTAGTAGGGTGAGGTCGTCGCTTTGTAGGGCGCCATTGGCAAATATCTCCACGTCGTGTGTCAGGGTGGTGATTAATTCGTTGGTGGACCGGGCGTTGGCGTTGGTGATGGCGTTGAGTAGGGCTTCGTCGCCAAACAGTTGGTGGTCGGTGTTCTCGGCCTCGGTAAGGCCGTCGGTATAGAATAGCATGGTGCTGTCGGGGGTGATGCGGGTGGTTTGGCCTTTGTAGTTGAAGTCGTTGATGACGCCCAGGGGTAGGTTGGGTGTCACCTCCATAAATCGGCATTGCGACGTATCTGTCAGGACGGCGGGGTTGTGTCCGGCGTTGCAGAAGTTGAAGGAGTAGTCGTCGAGGTTGATGATGCCCACAAACATGGTTACGAACATGTTGGCGTCGTTGTCTTCGCAAAGGGCATTGTTGAGGTTTGTGATAATCATTTGCGCGTCGTCGCAGTATTTGCACATCATGCGGAAGTGAGCTCGAGTGGTGGCCATGATAAGCGACGCGGGGACGCTCTTTCCCGAGACGTCTGCTATGGTGAAATATAGCTTGTTGTCCTTGAAGATATAGTCGTAGAAATCGCCACCCACCTCTTTAGCGGGGCGCAGCAGGGCGCTTATTTGGAGCTGCGGGTATTCCATATCGGATGGGGCGGATGGTATGAGGCTCATCTGAATGTTGTGGGCGATGTTAAGTTCGCTGGAGATGCGCTGTTTGGCTTGAGTCATCTCCGTTAGGTCTTTGATGTACTGTTTGAGGGATATTTGCATCGACTCAAAGGCGTCGTGGAGGCGTTTAAATTCGTCGTTGGTTTTAATTTCGGGCAACAGGGTGTCGAAGTTACCTGAGGAAATGGCGTAAGTGGCCTCGGTGAGCACTTCAGCGGGTTTAATCTGCTTTTTAATGATCCATCGCAGCGCCATTATCATAAGCAGTATAATGAGCAGCAGTATGGCAATGGTATATACCGTGAAGTTATTGAAGGAGGCGAGGATGGAGCTATAGTGGCAGGCATATCCGATAGACCAGTCGGAGACCATCAGTGGGGCGTAGCATATGAGCAAGTCGTCATTGCCGAGGGTGACTTTGTCGAGGCCCGACTTACCCTGCACCATCTTGGCGCCCACCTCCTTGATAGTCTCGTTGTTGATGTTCTCAAAGGAGTTGTTGAACTCTTCGTTGTCGATATCGTTCCATGAGGAGTGTGCCACGAAGTTGCCGCTTCCTGTGAGGACAAAGGTGTAGTCGTCGTCGAAGGTGCGCAGGCTATTTATCTCATCTACCAGTTGGGATAGGGAGACGTCGGCGGTGAACACGCCGAAGATGTTGCCGTTGCTGTCGGCAAGAGGGATGGTGTAGGTGGTCATCAGACGGTTTCCGCAGCCTTTGTCGTAGTATGGTTCCGACCAGATGCGTTTGCCGCTTTTCACGGCGTCGGCATACCAGGGTTTGTGGTGGTATTCATAGGCGGTGGTGTCGGCTATCAGCACCCGTTGCGGCATATTGTCGGCGTCGAGGTGGGCGTATAGCATATATTTCCTGCCTTGTCCGGGGTAGTAGTGCGGCTGGAACGCTACGCAGGCGCCCATGATGAGGTTCTCTTTAGTGATGATATCCTCAAACACTGCCATGGTGGAGTCGGGGGAGTTGAGCACCGCCATGACTTGCTGGACGTTTGTCGCCATGATATGCTCCACATCTTTGAAGTCCCAGGAGACATCGCTGATGGTGTTTTTTAGCAGAGAGGTGGCGTATTTTTCGGCATGGTCCTTGACTTCCGCCGAGTTGAAGTGATACATGATGGCAGAAGCCAAACCAAGTATCAGCAACGTCAGCGAAAGGATATATACAGTGAGTTTAGAGGCTAAGCTACGCAAAATCGAAGATAGATGAGAATCCGGTCATTTTGAAGATATCCTTGAGTCCGCCGTTGAGGTTGGCGATAGTCAGTTTGCCATTGCTGGCGGAGACGCGTTTGCGCAGAGTGAGGAATTGGCGCAGGCCTGAGCTGCTGATATATTCCAGGGCGGCGCACTCCAGCACCAGCTCTTTGTCGGCGTTTTCCGACAACGGGGCGATAGCCTTCTCAAAAACTTCGGCATTGGCGGTATCGAGTCTTCCTATTAGATGGGCTATTATCTTATCTCCAAGGGTCTCTATCGTTATATTCATTTCTATTTGATGTTATGATGCAGATATGAGTTTCAATTTGTCGCAAAGTTAGGCATTGTGCTAGTTAAATCCAAATAAATTAGCCGCAAAGTTGAAAATAATATATATCAAAGACTTGCAGATTGCGTTAAAATTCATAAATTTGCACTTAGATTAAAATCTAACCACATCAATGAAACTTCATCCATTATCACAGACACAAATGGGCATTTACGCCACCTGTGTCAACAGCCATGAAGAGGGTAGCTACAACATACCTTTTCTCTACAAATTACCGACGAGTATCGAGCTGGAGCGACTGTCCGCGGCGTTGTCGGCAGTAATCGACGCGCATCCCTACGTGAAACTGCATCTTGTGGAAACCCCATCGGGAGAAATAATGGCGGAGGACCGCTCCGACATCCCCTTTGAGCCCAAGATAACGGAGATAGATAGCATCCTGGATGTCAAGAGCGGGTTTGGCGAGGCGTATGACCTGCTCAACGCGCCCCTGATACGTATAGAGATATTCAAGACGCGTGAGGGGAATTATCTGCTCACCGACTTTCATCATATCGTGTATGACGGCATGTCGGTGCAGGTCTTCCGTCGCGACCTGGCATTGGCATATTCGGGAGAGCGGCTTAGTGCGGAGAGTGTTAGCGGATTTGACGTGGCGGAGCGTGAGCAGGCCTTGCGCGAGACAGAGCTGTTGGAGACAGAGCGTCAGTGGGCCATATCAGCGTTTGGCAAAGCGGACAACGTGGAGTCGATGCCATTGCCCGATATCTATGGCGACGACCGAGAGCGCTTCAGCGAGACCACGTATATGCTGGATGTGGATGACAGCAAGGTGGCAGCCGTCTGTGAAAGGGCAGGCGTCCGCCTCGGCTTGTTTTATATGGCGGCGTTTGGCTTCACATTGGCGAAATTCAATGGCGAGAATGAGTCGCTATACACCACGATATATCATGGGCGCAACGACCACGACACCCGCGAGTCGCTGACGATGATGGTGAAGACGATACCCGTATATCATGACCTGCGCGAATCCGGCACCGTGGATGAATTTCTGCGACAGACAAATAAGCAGCTGGGAGCGTGTCGCAAACTACGCGCATATTCCTTCAGCGATTTCAACGCCGACCTCAACGTGACGAGCAAGATATGTGTGGCATACCATGGAGAGTTTCACGACTTCTCCTTGACCCTTGGCGGAGAAAAAGTAGAGGCGGAGAGCCTGTTGCGCCATGCACAAGGCATGAGCCTGAAAGTGCAGATAACGTTGCGCGACGGCAAGCATTGGCTATCGGTGGAATATCCCGCAAATAAGTATAGCCGTGAATATATCGACACCCTTAGTAAAGCGTATATCACTGTCCTGCATGAGTTTACGGAGAAAACGGCGTTGACGGATGTGGAACTGTGCGACGCCGATGAGGTGGCCCGTCTGGATAGCTTTAACGCCGGCAGCGTAGCGCTCAACGCCGAGTATAATGAGAATATAGTGGAGCTGTTTAGACAGACAGTGGCGCGCTATCCCGACAATATCGCAGCGGTATTTAAGGAGAAGCGATACACCTATCGACAGCTGGATATGATCACCGACAGACTCTCAGCCGTGATTTACGACAGAGTGGCAAAGGATAGGCGGGAGCCGGTGGTGTCGGTGCTAATACCCCGATGCGAATATATGTTTATCGTGACATTGGCAGTGCTCAAGGCAGGATGCGCCTACCAGCCCTTGGACCCCAGTTATCCCCAGGAGCGATTGAACTTCATGGTCAAGGATGCCGAAGCCACGTTGCTTGTCGCCGACCCGGATTTGCGCGGGATTATCGACGAATATAGCGGAGAGGTGCTGCTCACTACGGAGATACCCGCCATCCTCAACGACGCGGAGCTCCAAGCGCCCGACGTGGCAATAGCCCCCGACTCGCTATTTATCTTGCTATACACCTCCGGCTCCACAGGCGTGCCCAAAGGGGTGATGCTCGAACATCGCAACATCGTGGCGTTCTGTCGGTGGGATCAGCGCTATTTCGGGTTAGGTCCCGAGCACAACACGGCAGCCTACGCCTCCTATGGCTTCGACGCCAATATGATGGATATGTATCCCACATTTATCAGCGGCGCTACCCTGCATATTATCCCCGAAGAGATACGCCTCAACCTCATTGAGCTGAACGAATACTACGAGAAGAACCATATCACACACTCCTTGATGACAACCCAGGTAGGTGTGCAGTTCTTGCAGAATATAGAGAATCACTCGCTGCTGCACCTCATCGTCGGCGGAGAGAAGCTGGTGAGCGTAGATCCCCCTGAAAACTACAGCCTACACAACGCTTATGGCCCTACTGAATGTACGATAGTCACCTCAATCAATCACGTGACGGAGCGAGAGGAGAATATGCATATCGGGCGACCACTGGAGGACCTGGCGTGCTATGTGATGGATAAGCACCTGCATCGCCTACCCGCAGGCGCTGTCGGTGAATTGGTAATCGTGGGCAACCAAGTGGCTCGCGGCTATCTCAATCGTCCGGATAAGACGGCAGAGGCATTCTTCACTCTCAATGGCCACCGCGCTTACCACTCCGGCGACATAGTGAGGTATCGCCAAAACGGCGACATCGAATTCGTAGGGCGCAAAGATGGCCAAGTCAAGATACGCGGTTTCCGTATCGAGCTGAAGGAGGTGGAGACCATTATCCGCGAGTTTGACGGCATAGCAGACGTCACAGTGCAAGCCTTTGATGATGAGGCGGGTGGCAAATTTATCGTGGCGTATATCGTGGCAGATACAGCGATAGACGTCGATGCGCTTAACAGATTCATATCAGAGAGCAAGCCCCCGTATATGGTGCCGGCAGTGACGATGCAGATAGCGAAGATACCGCTTACCGTCAACCAGAAAGTAGATAAAAAAGCCTTGCCCAAGCCGGAAATAGGCGCGGCAAAGGAGCAGCATAACGTCGTCGCGGCACCGCTGAATATGCTCGAGCAGGAGCTGAAGGATATCATAGCCTCCGTGATACGCACACACGAGTTTGGCATCACCGACGTGCTGGGCTACATGGGGCTCTCCTCCATAGCGAGCATACGCCTGGCGACGCTGATATACAAGCGCTTTGGCGTACAGATAGATAATAAGGGCCTTGTCGGCGGTACGCTGCAAGATATCGAGAACCAGATACTGCAAGCACTGCTGTGCAAGGATGCAGCACCGGAGGAGACGCAGGATGAACCGACACCGCAACAGATTGACGCAGTGGCGCTTACCTATCCGCAGCAGGGAGTGTATTTTGATTGCGTGAAGAACCCCGAGAGCGTCATGTACAACGTGCCGATGATGTACACCATGCCCGCCACGCTCGATGCGCGAAGAGTGGCAGCGGCGGTAAAGGCCACCATTGCCAACCACCGGAGCTTCAAACTGATTTTCACCACCAAGAATGGCGAGGCGGTGCAGATGCTCAATGAAGAGATGCCAATCGACGTGCCAATCCGAAAGCTTAGCGACGCCGAGCTGACAGCATACAAGGATAGCTATGTGCGGCCATTCAACTTGCAACGAGGCCCGCTGTTCAGGTTTGAAATCGTGGAGACAGAGACGTGCTTGGCGCTCCTTATCGACTGTCATCACCTCATCACGGATGGAGGCTCGTTGGACCTCGTGATGCGGGAAATAACGGCACGTCTCGCCGGAGAGCCCACAGAGACCGAAAAGTATTCATATCTAGAGTTTGCCGTAGAGCAGCTGCGCGCTAAAGGCGGCGAAGCGTTCGCTCAGTCCAAAGCATTCTTTGATAAGCAGTTGGGAGAATGTGAAGGCGCCAGTGAGATTACAGGCGACATCCCCGGCAATGAGCATCCGCTACATAGCCTCGGCCAGTTCACCTATCCGGTGAAGTTCGCTAAAATAGATGCCTTGTCAAAGCGCATAGGCGTTAGTCCGGCATCAATCTACTTGGCGGCAGTGTTCTATACCGTGAGCCGATATGTCAACGATAAACATGTCTATATCGGGACGATATCCAATGGCCGTGGCAACCTGAAAGTCTATAACACCACCGGTATGTTTGTCAATACCCTCGCTCTGGGCTCCGTCGTCGCCGACCAGACAATCAAGAATTATATACTGGAGACCTCTGAGAACTTCACAGAGACGCTCAAGCATGAACAATATCCGTTTGCCCAAGTATCGGCAGACTACGGGTTCCGTCCGGAGATAGTCTTTGAGTATCAAGTGGGAGTAATCTCTGATTATCAGGCCGACGGGGTGGCGTTGGTGCAGCATCCGCTACAACTGGACTTGGCGAAATTCAAGATGAAGGTCGCTATTGAGGATGGCGAGGCGGGAGATCATAGGATACTTATAGGCTACGACGAATCGGTCTATTCATCACGCATGGCAGCGGAATTTGCAGAGTCCATAGCCGCCGTGCTCGACCATTTCGTGGAGAACCCCGACGCCCTTGTCAAGCAGACATCTATCATGAGCGACAGACAGCGTGCCGAGGTGGAGACGTTGTATAGCACCGCGACAGCCGATGTGCCATATACCCGCTTCTATGAGGCGATAGAGCATTATGCCCAAACCGAGCCGGACAAGGTGGCGCTAATAGCTAGCGACAGGACGCTGACCTATGGAGAGCTTAATGCCGAAGCCAATCGTGTGGCAAACGCCCTCATCGCGAAGGGTGTGAAGCGTGGCGATAGGGTAGTGCTGCTGTTGCCTCGCCGCAGCGACGTCTTCTGTTGCATCTATGGCGTGAGCAAAGCCGGTGGAGCTTATATACCATGCGATCCGGAATACCCCGCCGACCGCATAGCATTAATCACAGAGGACTCCGATGCCGCATATATCATAACCACCGAGGAGCATATCGCCGAACATGGCGACAAAGCTATCGACGTGAGAGAGCTGATGGCCGCCGATGTTTCGCTGGAGAACCCTAACGTCGATGTCCACCCCGATGACCTGGTATATCTGATATACACCTCCGGCTCCACGGGCAGGCCCAAGGGGGTGATGTTGAGGCATTGCGCTATATGCAATTACCTGAGCCCGCATCCTGCTAATATCCATATACACAGTCTGTTGACGGATAAAGTCAAGGCATATCTGAGTATCACCACATTATCGTTTGATATGTCGCTGAAGGAGTATGGCGCGGCATTGCACAACGGCGTCACACTTGTTCTGGCTAATGAGGAGCAGGTCAACAATCCAATGTTGCTCAGCGAACTGTTTGCGCGCACCGGAGCAGAAGTTATCAACGGCACCCCCTCGCGCTTGATGAGCTATATGGAGCTGCCCGCTTTCTGCGACGCGTTGTCCAAATGCAAGTCGGTGTGGAGCGGCGGTGAGAAATATTCCGATAAGCTGCTGAAGCGCCTCCAGTCCATGGGGTTGCGGATATTCAACACCTATGGTCCCACGGAAATCACCGTCTCCTGCAACGGTAGCGAGCTGACACACCGTAAATCCGTGGCTGTGGGTAGGCCATTGCTTAATTATCAGGAATTTATCGTCGATTCAGATGGCAATGAGCTCCCGATAGGCGTAGTGGGTGAGCTGTACATTGGCGGCATGGGCGTCGCTAAAGGATACAATAACCTGCCACAACAGACCGCCGAACGGTTTATCACATATACACCCCGCTCGTTTGCTCCTGTAAGAGTGTATAAATCAGGCGATTATGCACGCTGGCTGCCTGATGGCGAAGTGGATATACTCGGCAGAACAGATAACCAGGTGAAACTCCGAGGGTTGCGTATCGAACTCGGTGAGGTGGAGAGCGCTATCTCCAAGATAGAGGGTATGCGACAAGTCGTGGTGCTAATCAAGAATATCAACGGCAAAGAGCATCTAAGTGCTTATTTCACAGCCGATAAAGAGATAGACATAGACGCCATGAAGGAGGTGCTGGGGCGCACCTTGACGCATTATATGGTGCCAACGGCGTATCTGCAGATGGATAAGTTCCCGCTTACCCCAAATGGTAAAACAGACCTCAAGCATCTCCCCGAGCCAGTAATAGCGTTGTCGGGCGGTGAGTATGTAGCTCCAAAGGGTAGGGTAGAGGCCGACTTCTGCGACATCTTCTGTAAGGTGCTGGAGCTGGAGCGGGTCAGTGCGGCAGACTCCTTCTTTGAGCTAGGCGGCACCTCGCTCACCGTGACACGTGTGATTATCGAAGCCGATGCTCGTGGCTATGAAGTGGCTTATGCCGACGTGTTTAAGAACGCTACCCCGCAGCAATTGGCTAAACTCCTACAAGATACCGACAATGATGCGGCGGAGCAGTATGCCGATCCGGAGATAAGCGACTACGACTACTCGCAAATCAATGCAGTCTTGGAGCGCAACACCCTCGAGAGCTTCCGCAACGGCCAACGCCTCTCCATTGGCAACGTCTTCATTACCGGAGCAAGCGGATACCTGGGCATACATGTGCTCCATGAATTGCTTAAGCAGCATGATACCGACAGAGAAATCTATTGCCTGGTGCGTCATGGCCGCGAAAGCCTTAGCAGCGAAGATCGCTTGAAAAATCTGCTCTTCTACTACTTCGAAGATAGCTTCGCCGACCGGTTTGGCAGAAATGTCCACGTCATCGACGGCGACGTGACCGACAAAGCAATATTCGACAAAATATCCAATGTCGATACAGTGATAAACTGCGCGGCAATCGTCAAGCACTTCTCAGACGGCACAGAGATAGAAGATATCAACATAGGCGGTTTGCAGAATTGTGTCGATTACTGTCTGCGCAGTGGCGCCCGCCTAATACAAACGAGCACCTTCAGCATCAGCGGCCAGTCTGTCAATGCATACCCCGACCCGACGACAAACTATAGCGAGCAGATGCTATATTTCGGACAGCTGTTGAGTAGTAAATATACACGCTCAAAGTTCCTGGCAGAACGCATCTTATTGGACGCCGTCGCTACCAAAGGACTGGTGGCGAAGATAGTGAGACTGGGCAACCTGGCACCCCGCACCGATGGCGAGTTCCAGATAAACTTCGGCTCCAACTCGGCGATGGGAAGACTGCACGTATTCCAGTTGCTGGGCGTTTGCAGCTATGCCCAGGCTATGTCGCAGATGGAATTCTCCCCGATAGATGAGGTGGCGCAGGCTATCTTGCTATTGGCGACAACACCCAGAGAGTGCGTGGTCTTCCATCCATTTAATAACCATGTGCAGCTCCTCGGCGACGTGGTGCGTGAGATGGCTAAGACCCTCGACGTGAATATCGAAGAGGTAGAGGAGGACACGTTTCAACAACGCCTCCAGGAGGCGGGACAAGACCCGCAAAAAGCACAAGTGCTGCAGTCGATGCTCGCCTACAAGACCACAGGCAAGGATGTGATTCTCGGTTTCCAGAAGTATAATCCATATACCTGCAACGTCTTGGCTCGATTAGGATTCCATTGGAATACCACATCGTGGGACTACGTAAATCGTTTCGTACAAGCCATCGCTTCGCTGGACTTCTTTGAAGATAAACGTTGGTGATGAATGACAAGTTTGATGCAAAATGGATATAAGAAATTCATATCTGACCAACAAGGCCTTTAAGATTTATCTAGGGGCGTCTATACTGACAGCATTATCCTCGATGCTGGGGAATATCGTTGATAGCGTGATAGTTAGCAACTTGATAAGCCATGATGCGATGTCGGCAGTGGGACTGTCGCGCCCGCTTATCCAATTCTATTACACGGTATATCTATTATTTGGTCTTGGCGGGAGCCTGCTAGTGGCCTTCGATATGGGTAAAGGGGATAAGCCCGCGGCAAACCATACATTCTCCGTGGTGGTGTGGCTGTTGGCAATCTTCTCCGTGGCGGTAACCACGTTGGGGCTGGCGTCGCCTAAGACGATAGTCGGTATCTTCTGCACCAGCGACGAGGTATATCAGTATGCGTTGGACTACTTCAAGCCGGTGCTGTGGGGATGTGTCTTATATATGGGCTCATTCCTCTTCGGCACATATACCACAATAGCCGGAGCGCCCAAGCTGGTCTCCGTGGCAATGATAATAGACAATGTGGTCAATCTCTGCTTTGATGTGATACTGATAAAATGGCTGGATATGGGCACCGCCGGCTCTGCCATAGCGTCCAATATAGGCCATCTGGTAGGCATAGCAATCATGGCATCACACTATTTGCATGGCAAGAGCGCATACAATATAGTCAGAGTCGGCTTTAAATCAGGATGTGGCGCGGTAGCGAAAATATCACGCTCCGGTGCCCCCTTTGCCGTAGCCAGTATCTGCTTGACAGTATATATGTACAGCGCAAATATTATAATCCAAAACAACTATGGCGCGTCGGGAATATATATATTCTCGGTAATGCTGTCATTGCTAACCTTCTATAATTTCTTCCTATCCGGTGCTTGCAATACATTGCAGTCGCTAGGCGCGCTATTGGTGGGTATGGGCGACATCGTAGGCCTTAGACTGAGCGTAAACGCCGCTTTCCGGTTCCTTACCATAAGCCTGGTGGTGTGTTGTGGCATACTATGGGTGGCGCCGGACGTAGTGTGCGAGCTATTTGGCTGCCCCGAAAACCTGCTGAAGGAGTGTTGTGGCGCTTGCCGCATTTACGCCGTAGCATTTATCTTCTTCTGCTTGATATATTTGTTGATGGTCAACTACAAACTCCTTAAGCAAGAATCACTTGCCAATTTCCTATCCTTTGCTTTATCGTTGACCGTCATACCGGTTATATGGGCTATCGCAAAGTTCCTCCCTACAGCTATATGGTGGAGCAACCTGATAGCGTATCTCCTGGTCTTTATCGTGGCTCTGATATGGTCGTCATATAAACGGAGGAGCGGTGAGGCATTCCTGACCTTATTGCCGCGCAAAGAACCATATCCCACAATAGATTTCTCTGCCCAATATTCTACCGAGGGTCTTCAAGACGCCCTTAACCGCATCTCGCTGTTCCTTAATGAAAATAATATAGTGGAAGAGCGCAGATTCGCAGTGAAGTTGTCTGCCGAGGAGCTGCTTAAGAATATTATCAGATATAGCCATAGCGAGCACGCGGTGAGTAAGATAAAGAACGGCGCATACATAGATATCCGTTTGTCACTACTCCCCAATCCGGAGGGGATGGATAAGGTGGTATTGTCATTGCGCGATGATGGTAAACCATTTGACCCTACAGCTTATGCCGGAGGTGAGGGCGGTTATGGACTGAAATTGGCAACGGCGTTTAACCAGAGACTTACTTATAAATATATGTTTGGCCAAAACATCTCGATAGTTGAGGTATAGCCATTCACACACTCAAGAATACAATTATGATTGAAATATCCTTATCCGAGAATACCGCTACGGCCCAAACTATAGCGTTTAAGGGTGAACTAGATACAATCTCAGCAGTAGAGGCTGAAACCCGCTTCTATGATTTGGTTACCGAGCTGACAAAGCCTATCATACTAGACTTTTCTCAGCTTAGCTATATCTCTAGCTCAGGTTTGCGCCTGCTTCTGGGTATAAAAAAGTCCGTCGATAAAGTCGGCGGACAAGTTAAGATATCAGGAGTGAATGATATGGTCGCAAAAGTCTTTAAATTGACAGGCTTTGACGCATTATTCAGATAGGATGCATTATTCGCGCGTAACTATCATTAGGTGTACCCGAGGATAAGCTAAATGTTTGATAGCTCCTCTATACTTATACCTGTCATTTCAGAGATTTGAGAGAGAGGTATATTTAATGCTTTCATCTTCTTGGCAATGTCGATAGACGCGGCATGGATACCCTCTTCGCGTCCCTTTTCGATACCTTCGGCACGACCCTTTTCGAGACCTGTGGCTAAGCCTTCTTCGCGGCCCTTAGCAATGCCGGTGGCTAGACCTTCTGCACGCCCTTCTTCGAGACCTTTAGCAATGCCGGTGGCTAGACCTTCCGCTCTACCTTCCGCTCTACCTTCGGCACGTCCTTCGGCACGTCCTTCGGCACGACCTTCGGCACGCTCGGTGAAGATGTTGTCGCGGAGGATTACCACGTTGTCGAGGTGGCGAT
>CAZLJS010000029.1:0-12683 GCA_964559895.1 uncultured Sangeribacter sp. | reverse complement strand
CTCCTTGGAGCGTCCGCTTTACGGCGACCTGATGTCATCCGCTTTACGGCGACCTTGTACTTCGAAAACTAAATAAGCAGGCTATGCGGCCTGCTTATTTGTTCTTATCTAGGATTAATCTACTTGCTTATGACTTGCTTATCCAGGGTATGGGACGGATAGCGTTGGCGCTATTTCTCTGTGCCTGCATACTCGATGATAGCCTTGACGGAGTTGATCTCCAGGAAGGTTGCTCCGGTGCCATTGAGGGCGCCCAGGTATGCCACACGGTCATCGCGGTGGAGTAGCTCCGAGGCAACGAAGTTTTTGAGCACGTGGGTGGGGTATCGCTTTGCCGGGTCATACTGCTCGTAGTAGTATGACTTGATGCCGTAGCTGAGGCTCAGCAGGCGCGTGATGCTCTTCTGCGGACAGATGGAGAAGACGGGGACGCTGGCGCGGAAGGAGGCGATGTATCGTGCCGTGCGGTCGTGATAGGCGTCGGTGATGATGGCTTTGGTGCCGATGCGGCGCTCCGATACCACTGCCTGGCGTGAGAGGAATGAGGTGACACATTCGTCGCACAATGGGGGCACGTCGAGCATATTATTTCGCAGCGTGTTCTCCACCTCCATCACGATCTTCGCCATGGTGCTTACCGCCTCAAGAGGGTATTTACCATTGGCAGTTTCTCCGGAGAGCATCACTGCGTCGGTGCGTTGATAGACGGCGTTGGCGACGTCGCTCACTTCGGCGCGTGTGGGGCGGGGATTGTTTATCATGGAGTGAAGCATCTGTGTGGCGACGATGACGGGGCGGTGTGCCGCGATGCTCTTGGTGATCATCATGGCTTGTATGCCCGGGATGCGCTCTGCCGCTACCTCGATGCCGAGGTCGCCGCGGGCGATCATAATGCCGTAGGATACCTCTAGGATTTCGTCGATATTATCCACGCCCTCCTGGTTCTCAATTTTAGATATGATTTTCATGTCGCTGCCCAGGGCATCGAGGATATCCTGCACCTCCTTGACATCGGCAGCGCTGCGTACGAAGCTATGAGCGATAAAATCCACGCCCAATTCAGCCGCGATGGCGATGTTTTCGCGGTCGCGTTGGCTCACGGCGGGTAGGCTGATGCTCATCCCGGGTAGGTTGACGCTCTTGCGCGATCCCAGCTTACCATCGTTTTGTGCTATGGTATAAACTACGCCATCCGCCACCTTCTCCACGAGGAAGTCTAGCTCACCGTCGTCGATGAGGATATGTTTTCCCACCTTGACATCCTTGGCGATGTCGGGGTAGTTGAGGTTGATATGCAATCTAGTGCTGGGAGTGTCGGCGTCGCCACCAAAAGTGACCCTATCGCCTGCCAGAAAGAGGATGGTTTCGTCGTTGGCATTGACGATAGTGCGTATCTCAGGACCTTTAGTGTCCATCATAATAGCGATACGGTCTGAAACGGAGCGGACGCTGTTGATAATTTTTTCGAACCCTTCGCGGTTGAGGTGTGCCGAGTTCATACGCACCACGTTCATACCCGCGTCAAAAAGTTGTTTAACGAACTGAGGTTCGCAACGACGGTCGGAGATCGTCGCAACGATTTTAGTCTTCTTATCCATCATGATACCTAATCTAATCTTACCTGTAATAAAAACAATATAAGTGGATTAAGGATTGCCCCTTATCCCGCCATGGAGTGTTTTTCCCTTATTCATGGCAATATTTATGGCAAAGTTACTAAAAAATGGTGAAAAAGGCAATAAAAAAGGGTGCGCCGGACAGAGACGCACCCTCTAGGTTATTGAATATAATCAACTACTTCACTACGAACTTGGTCGCGGTGCTATTATTGTTATTGTCAATGGTGGTAAGGATATAAATGCCGGGTTGGAGACCGGAGAGGTCGATATCGGCTACGTTGCTATAGTTGGCGATGACCTGACCGGCTACTGTGACGAGGCTGGCGGATTTGATCTCGCCGGGGATGATATCCTTCACAGCTTGTACGCCTGACTCATTCTCAAAGAGGAAAGATACATTTGCCACATCCACCCAGGATGTCATCTCGCCACCTGCGTAGGGGGCGTTGCCGTAGTAGATGAATGAGCGGTCGGGAGCACCATCATCATACTTCACGATCCAGTTGAGCAGATAAGTAGTGGCGGTGGAAGCGTGCTCAGCGTGAACGAGCAAGCCGTTGCCGGTGTAGTGGAACTTGTTGTCGAGGATAAACGATACATCAGAGAGGTTGGGGTCGATGGTGACGCTGCCGTCATAAACCAGAGTCATATCATCCACAGATACCGGGTTGGTGCCGTTCTGAGTGAGGTCGGTGTTGGCGAGATACAGCTTCACATCCAGATCCATAGGATTGAATGTCATACCCGGGGTGATATAGTAGTAATATTTCAAGCAGGAGATATCACCCTCAGAGGCGTTGATCTCATCCTTGAGGTAGATGGTCTGCGATGCGCTGTTGGTGCGTGAGAGACCGAAAGGTGCGAGCATACCGTAGGAGTTGCCCTCGGTGACGTCGTGCCAGTTGCCTGCGGGCATCACGGAGATGCTAATCGCGTCGGCGGTGTTGTCTTCGTCAAATTGCTCACCATCCACGATGAGGCAAGGAGAGATATTGTAGTTGCCTACTACAGTGGGTGTCCATTCGATAACCACGTCAGCGGTGTCGAGGTTGGCGAGCTCGATGTCGTAGTGTTGTGATGCGAGAGGATGGTTGATGCTGGGATCTACCAACCAGATGTCGAAGCCGAGGATGTCCTCGCTACCGTTGTTGACCACGCTCACGTTGAACTCCGCGGGGGTGTTGATGTTGGCTGAGGAGGGACCGGAGAAGGCGGTGATAGTGCCGTCGTGGTCGTAGATTTCTACCACTTTCACGTTGGTGAAGTAGAGGAAGGTGAGGTTCTTGACATCGATGCCGAAGTAATAAACGCCATCCTCGTCGGGGGTGATGGTGTAGGAAACCACGTTGCCAAGCGCCTGGGGCAGGTAAGCGTACTCTTGTGAGTCGATGATGTTGGTCATACCCTCAGCGGTAGCCTCTTTGCCGTAAGCGATGGTGTAGTTCACGGGGAAGAGGTCGCCCATGCCCCAAGTCTCGTAGGAGAAGGTGTAGCTCTTGCCCTTTTCAAGTTTGATAGGTGCTGAGATAGCCCAGTCGTTGGCATTGCCATTGGGGTTGAGTGTCTCAACGGGGTAGTAGCGCATATAGTGGGTGCCGTTGTTGTATTGACCGGTGTACCAGGTGTAGCCGTCGTTGTCGGCGTCGATGATGGTCCAAAGGTCGTTGGCCTCCTCGTCAGAGAAGTCGCAGGAGTAGGGGGTGGTGAGGGGGTCGCCGGAGATGACCTTGGCAGAGGTGCTCTCCACGCCCTTGTTGCCATTGGAGTAAGCGGCAACGACGTAGCGGTAACCCTTGGCAGCGGTGACGTCGGTGTCCACCACGCTTGTCGCGGTGGTCTCTGATGCGATGACCTTGTTGTCGGGGAGACGGGTCACGGAGTATGTGAGGACACTGAGGTCGCAGTAGCCATTGTTGGCACCGGCGAGAGGAGCGTCCCAGGAGATGGTGATGCTATTGTCGGTAGCGGATTTAACGGCGGAGAGGTTCTGCACAGCGGCAGGTACGTCAACGCCTACATAGATGGGATCGCCTACCACGACGCCGCCAAAGCCGTAGTCGTTGTATGAACGGAATTGATAAGTATGGAGGCCGGATGGTACCTCTTTATCCACGTAGTAGCCATCCTTGCCGGGGGTGAGGTCGGTGACGTTTGCCACAACCGCGCCGTCGCGTGAGATTTCTACGGAGAAGGTGCCCTCAAGCGCGGTGCCGCCAACGTTGGTGGTGGGGTTCATCCAGAATATAGCGTTCTCGCCATATCCGTTTGCCGCAGGGTAGAACTCCAGCTCCTCGACAGCTGCGGGAGCGTTGGCGTTGATAGGATCAGTATCAACATAAAGGCCGATTAGCTCCAGCTTCTCGGGGAGCGCTCCAAGCATGTCGTAGGTGACCATCTCTTCGCCGAAGGTGAAGGCGCCGAAGAAGGAATCGGTGTTGAAGCCTGCCCAGTATAGTTTGCCGGTCTCGCTATCGAATGTTGCGGACTGTTTGGAGCTGGGAGTGTAGCCCGACTCGCAATAAATCTCGCCGAGGCGGCCGTTGCGTTTGCTAATCTCGTAGAGCTCGCCTTGGTCGCTGACGCCGTAAAGCATACCGTCGGGGTCTGCGGCGAGGGCTACCACAAGGGCTGTCTCCTCATATCCGATGAGAGTGGCTTTACCGGTAGTGCGGTCGATACGGTAGAGGCCAAAGGGCTCATCGTCTGATTCTTCGGTCCATCCGGAGAGGTCGTAAGCCATGAGATAAAGATTGCCTGTAGCGGAATCGTAGGTCATGTCCAAGGGAAGCAATGATGCCTCAAGGTCTGTAAATACAGCGTAATCAGTCACTTTGGTTAGCGCCTTAGTGGTGAGATTGAAGCTGTAGAACGCATAGGGGACCATGCCGTCTTCGGTGGTCATGAAGTAGTAGTTGTCGCCATCGCAAGCTGCCGACAAGATGTCGATGTTGCTGAAGTCTTGTACAATAGTGACTTTAGACATGTCGTTGAGGGGGAACGAGACTAATGCTTGTTCCGACTCATGTGTGGTGTCGTAAACCCTTACGCCATACACGACGTGCTCTTCGGGCGATGCTGCCGCGACGCTGAACTGAGCGCCGGCAAAGATACCCAAAAGAAGCATTTTCTGGAAAATTCCTTTCATGTGGTCTGAAAATTATAAATACCTGTAATAAAATGTGTAATTTTTGCAAACTTACATATAAGTTTTGATATTCGCTATATGTTGCCCGATAAAATATGTTAATTAAGGTGTCGAGGGGGTGGGAGTCGCAGTTTTTTTGTACCTTTGTGGTCGGAACTAACGCAGGAAGTTTCTTAAGATAACAGAATATAAAAACTCGCTAAAATACCTGAATATGAAAAACCTGATTTTAGGAGCCTTGATATTAGGTGGTTGTGGTGTGATCCAAGCCCATACAGATGTGATGCTCAAGAAAGGATGGGAGTTCTCCCGCGACAGCATACAGTGGGATAAAGTGACAGTGCCGCATGATTGGGCTATCTACGGTCCGTTTGACCGCAGCTACGATCTACAAAAAGTAGCGGTGGAGCAGAATGGTGAAACCGAGGAGACATGGAAGACCGGCCGCACCGGTGGCCTCCCGTATCTTGGCAAAGGTTATTACAAAAGAATTTTCAATATATCAGATACTACCAAGGAGTACACGCTGCTCTTCGACGGCGCCATGAGCCATGCCCATGTGTATGTCAACGGCAAGGAGGTGGCTTACTGGCCCTATGGCTACAACTCCTTCTATGTCAACATCAGCGACGTGGTGCGCGAAGGCGACAATACGCTGGAGGTGAGCTTGGAGAACCCGCCGAAGTCGTCGCGCTGGTATCCTGGTGCCGGCCTCTACCGCAACGTGCATCTCATTTCTCAAAACAAGATTCATATCCCCACGTGGGGCACATATATCACTACCCCTTATGTATCAGAAGAATACGCCACCGTCAACCTCAAGACCAAGCTCGAAGGGGTGGCGAAAGGGGAGTACGTCACCCTCGTCACCTCCATCTATGACTGGGCGGGCAACGAGGTGGCTACCGATAAGCACTCTTATAAATACTATCCCGGGGTGGAGCTGCAGCAGAACTTCAAGCTAAACACGCCATTGCTATGGACCCCCGAGACCCCGTCGCTATATACCGCCACTACACGTGTGTATAGCGGTGATAACGAGGTGGATAGCTACGACACCCGCTTTGGCGTGCGCTCCATTGAGATACGCAACGGCGAGGGCTTCTTCCTCAATGGCAAGAAGATTAAGTTTAAGGGTGTCTGCAACCATCACGACCTCGGTCCCTTGGGAGCTGCCGTCAATAAAGCGGCGCTGCGTCATCAGCTGGAGATACTCAAGGATATGGGCGCCAACGCTGTGCGCACCTCCCACAATATGCCCGCTCCGGAGCTCGTGGAGCTCTGCGACGAGATGGGTATGATGCTTATGGTGGAGCCCTTCGACGACTGGGGTTTCCGTCCCAAGAGCGAGAACGGCTACGGCACCCTCTTCAACGAGTGGGCTGAGCGTGATATGGTCAATATGGTGCAACACTACCGCAACAACCCCTCAGTGATGCTATGGTCCATCGGCAACGAGGTGCCCAGCCAATGGGGCGAAGATGGCGTGTCGGAGCTGACCATGCTGCAAGATATCGTGCACCGTGAGGACCCCACACGCCCCGTCACCTGTGGCATGGACCAGTTTGACGCCGTGGTCAACAACGGTTTCGCCGCCGCGCTCGACATACCCGGCTTCAACTATAAGGTGAACCGCTACGGCGAGGCTATCGATAAGTTGCCGCAAAACTTCCTGCTCGGTTCGGAGACGGCCTCCACCGTCTCTTCACGCGGTGTGTATAAGTTCCCCGTGGAGCTCGGTTCCAACGTGGAGCACCCCGATAAGCAGAGCAGCAGCTACGACGTGGAATATTGCTATTGGAGCAACATCCCCGACGACGATTTCGCCGTGGATGATGACCTTGACTACAACATGGGCCAGTTTGTCTGGACCGGTTTTGACTACCTTGGTGAGCCGACACCCTACGACACCGATGCGTGGCCAAGCCATAGCAGCGTCTTCGGCATCGTCGATCTGGCATCTATCCCCAAAGACAGATTCTTCCTATACCGCTCTAAATGGAACACTACCGACAACACTATCCATATCCTCCCGCACTGGAACTGGGAGGGTCGCGAAGGGGAGATCACTCCGATATTCGTATATACCAACTATCCTAAGGCAGAGCTCTTTATCAATGGCAAGAGCCAGGGCTTCAGAGAGAAAAACGACTCCACACACATGACGCGTTACCGCTTGATGTGGAACGAGACCCGCTATGAGCCGGGCACCGTCAAGGTAGTGGCATACGATAAAGATGGCAACGTGGCTGGCACAAAAGAGATCACCACGGCGGGAAAAGCCCACCACCTGGTGCTACGCCCCTGTCATGCTATCCTCAATGCCGATGGCGAGGATCTGCTCTATGTGCTTGTGCAGGTGGCTGATAAGGATGGCAACATCGTTCCCACCGACAGCCGCGAAGTGACATTCTCGGTGAAAGGCTCGGGCACGTTCCGCGCTTGTGCCAACGGTGACCCCACTTGCGTCAACCAATTCCATCTGCCGGTAATGCCGCTCTTCAGCGGTGCCGCCACTGCCATAGTGCAAGCCGGCGAGACGGAGGGTACTGTCACCCTTACCGCCAAGGCTAAAGGGGTCAAGAGCGCCTCTATCACTATCCCTGTTCAGAAAATAGAAAACAATTAATCCAAAATAAACCATAATGGAACTCAAAGAAAAAATTGCGAAAGCGTTTGCAGAACGCTTCAATTGCGAGGGTACTTTTTATGCCTCCGCAGGTAGAATTAACCTCATTGGTGAACACACAGACTACAACGGTGGATTCGTATTCCCCGGTGCGATAGATAAAGTAATCATGGCGGAGATTCGTCCCAACGGCACTGACAAGGTGAGAGTCTTCTCCATCGACATCAACGAATATGTAGAGTTTGGCCTCAAAGAGGAGGACGCACCCTCACAGAGCTGGGCACGCTATATCTTCGGCGTATGCCGCGAGACAGAGAAACGCGGTGGCAAGGTAGAGGGCTTCGACGCAGTATTTGCAGGTAATGTGCCCCTTGGCGCAGGCCTTAGCTCCTCAGCTGCCCTTGAGTCATGCTTCGCGTTCGCTGTCAACAACCTGTTCAACAACGACTCTATTGAGAAATTTGAGCTCGCCAGAATCGGTCAGAGCACAGAGCATAACTATTGCGGTGTGAACTGTGGCATTATGGACCAGTTCGCTTCCGTATTCGGCAAAGCGGGCAACTTGATGCGCCTCGACTGCCGCAGCGGTGAGTTTGAGTACTTCCCCTTCAATCCCGTAGGCTACAAGTTGGTACTCGTTGACTCTGTGGTGAAACATGAGTTGGCAGATTCCCCCTACAACAAGCGTCGCCAGTCCTGCGAGAACGTGGCTTCCAAACTTGGCATCGAGACACTTCGCGACGCCACTATGGAGCAGCTCGTGGCTATCAAAGACCAGATCTCTGCCGAGGACTTCTCCCGCGCTAAATTCGTCATCGAGGAGAAAGACCGCGTGCTGGCTGTCTGCGATGCCCTCAACAAAGGTGACTATGAGACCGTAGGCCAGAAGATGTATGAGACCCACCGCGGCCTCTCCAAGGACTATGAGGTGAGCTGCGTGGAGCTCGACTTCCTCAACGACCTCGCTAAGGAGTGTGGCGTGACAGGCTCTCGTATCATGGGTGGCGGCTTCGGTGGCTGCACCATCAACCTGGTTAAGGATGAGCTTCACGACGCATTTATTGAGAAAGCTAAGAAGGAATTCAATGCTAAATATGGCCATGAGCCGAAGATTTATGACGTGGTTATCTCCGACGGCGCCCGTAAATTGTAATATATCAGCAAGATGAAACTTGAACAACATACAGTGGCAAGCGAGCATGGTGATATCACCGTGCTCCGCCTTACCAACGACGCCGGCGCTTATGTGGTGTTATCCTCACTCGGCGCGGGCATCCTGGAGGTCGGCGTTCCCGACCGCGATGGTAAGATAGAGAACGTGGCGTTGGGCTATGCCAATGCCGCCGATTATATGGCCGACGGTCCCTGCATGGGTAAGGTCCCCGGACGCTACGCTAACCGTATCGCCAAAGGTAAATTCAGCATTGTCGGACAGGAGTATTCTCTCGCTATCAACAATGGTCCCAATGCGCTACATGGCGGCCCCACAGGTTTCCAAAACCGCATTTGGGATGTGCACGTCATCCCCAATGGCGTTCGCTTCTCCTACACCTCTGCTGACGGTGAGGAGGGTTACCCCGGCGAGTTGAAGGTGAGAGCCGAATATGTGTGGAGTGAAAACAATATCTTGGACCTCTACCTATGGGCAGCCACCGACAAGGCTACCGTGGTCAACCTCACTAACCACTCCTACTGGAACCTTCGTGGCGCAGAAGCGGGCTCCGCACTTGCCCATAAGCTCACTATTAAGGCTTCCTGCTTCCTGCCCACCGACGACACCCTCGTTCCCAGCGGTGAGTTGGCACCCGTGGCAGGTACTCCTATGGATTTCACCAAGGCGAGAGCGCTCGGCGAGATGATTCATGAGGATTTCCCCTCACTGAAATATGGCAAGGGCTACGACTCCTGCTGGGTGATAGATGGCTGGCGCAAAGGATTCTTCACCGACGCTGCTGTGCTCCTCGAAGAGGAGGAGAGTGGCCGCGTGCTGGAGATCGGCACTACCCAACCCGGTGTGCAGGTCTATACCGGCAACTGGCTGGCAGGGTCTCCTAAGGCACACAACGGTGGCGAGTATGCCGACTACGACGGTGTGGCTATCGAGGCGCAGGGCTTCCCCGACGCGCCCAACCATCCCGGGTTCCCGTCGCAGCTGCTCCTCCCCGGCAAGAACTACGACGAGCATATACGCTTTAAATTTTACACTAAATAGAGGAGCTTGCACCATACGGAGATAGGGCTGTCGCTAGGCACTGCGGGCTACCGCCTATTATCTTCGGGCTTGCGCCCTCATCACAGCTAAAGCTAGGCCTTGCGCCTAGCTTTTTTCGTAGGTAGGGGTTATGGAGGCTCTCGCTCGGCATCTTAGGTCTCGCGTAGTGCGGATCTGTTCTGTTTAAAAGGTCTCCCTTTTGCTTCTCAATAGCCTATGCTGAATGATTATTCTGTTGCGGATGCATAGCTTGAATATAAAAACACTCCGCAGAAGAAATCTTTTCCAAAAAAAAATATAAAATCTTTGTCTTTTTGGAAATTATGATTATTTTTGCATCTTAGAATAAATTTATTCAAATAAGAGGATAAAATTAAACTTTTCAGACTGAATTTATTCTAAATAAGAGAAATAACAAATAGATAATTCAAAACACATCAGAGATATGAAACGATTATTATTTTTGTTTGGACTGTTTATGGCTACTATTGCGGCATCAGCCCAATTGCCTTCATTCCAGTTGAAAGACATCAATGGCAAGGTTGTTGACACAGCGACCCTCTCCAATGATGGTAAGCCCTTTGTAATAAGCTTCTTCGCTACATGGTGCAAGCCGTGCAACAGAGAGCTTAACGCTATCCACGAAGTATATCCCGATTGGCAAGACGAGACGGGCATGCGTCTCATAGCCGTTTCTATCGATGAGGCGCAAAACATCCAGAAGGTAAAACCTTTGGTTGACGCCAGCGAATGGGAATATCAAGTACTTCTAGATCCTAACAGTGACCTGTTCCACGCTCTTGGTGGACAGATGGTACCCTACCTTCTTATCTTCGATGGTGACGGTAAGATGGTTGACAGCCGCGTAGGTTATGTAGGTGGCTCCGAATCACATATTATCGAAAAGGTGCGTGAGCTGGTAAAATAATCTACAAAAGCAGAAAAGGGTATGAGATTAAAACATATAATGGCAGTGGCCCTTGCGGGAGGTCTTTGCAGCACCGCCTTCGCCGGTAACGACGTAGCTATCCACGGCAGTGTGCAGAGCGATATCCTCTTCCCCGAGGATGACAGTGCCATCGGTGCTAAGCACTATTCTGAAGATGTGTTGACAAATACGTATGCCAACCTCTCCCTGTTGAGCAAATACATCGAGGCGGGAGCCCGCTTCGAGTATCTGGAGCATCCCCTGCCCGGCTACGACGATATAGGCTTCCAAGGCTTTAAAGGCTGGGGTGTGCCAAACCTCTTTGTCAAAGGTAAATACAAAGGTGTGGAGCTCACCGCAGGTAGCTTCTACGAGCAGTTTGGTAGCGGCCTCATCCTCCGTACTTACGAGGACCGCACCCTAGGTATCGACAACTCCCTGCTCGGTGGTAGGCTGAAAATCAATAGCTTGAAAGGATTCCGCTTCACCCTCCTCGGAGGTCTGCAGCGCCACTACTGGAAATGGGATAGGGACTCCCGCATCTTCGGCGCCGACGCTGAGATGAGCATCGAGGACTATTCCGCATATTTGAGAGACAAGAACGTGACATGGACCGTGGGCGCATCCTACGTCCTCAAGAATGAGGCAGACGAGGATATCGTGGTCCCGGGCACCAACTACCGTTTGAACGTGCCGGAGAACGTCTCCGCCTTCGACGTGCGCACCAACTTCCACAAAGATAACTTCGGCGTGCTCGGCGAGGTGGCGTGGAAGAGCCAGGACCCCTGTGCAGACAACCAATATACCTACGGCAAAGGCCACGCAGAGATGCTATCAGCCACCTACTCCAAGTCGGGACTGAGCGCAATGGTGCAAGCTAAACGTAGCGAGAACATGGCGTTCCGCTCCGACCGCACTATCAACCCCGCCTCCACAGCCGTTTATCTCAACCACCTCCCCGCGTTCTCATATCAGCACACCTACGCGTTGGCTGCCCTTTATCCCTATGCTACCCAGATAGCTACCGGTGAATGGGCGTTCCAAGGCGCGTTTGCGTATAACTTCAAACGCAACACCCCGCTCGGTGGCAAATATGGCACCAAGGTGAAGGTGAACCTGTCATACATCAAAGGCCTTGACAGCAAAGAGAACACCGACTCTTACATCAACGGTTCCGCCTACGGCACCGACGGCGCCTCTGCCTCCTACTTCGGCATGGGCCACACATACTATCAAGATTTCAACATCCAATTGGAGAAGAAATTCACCCGCGACGTTCAGATCAACTTCATGTATATGTACCAACGCTACAACAAGACCGTGGTCGAAGGTGAAGGTGGCATGATCAACTCCAATATCCTCGTCGCTGAGGGCAAATTCCGTTTCAACAATAAATGGCAATTGCGCTCAGAGCTCCAATACCTCTTCACCAAACAGGATGAGCGTGATTGGGCTTACGGCTTGGTAGAGCTCTCATACTCACCCTACTTGATGTTTACCCTGAGCGATATGTGGAACACCGGCGACACCGGCAACCATTACTACATGGCCTCCATCACCGGCAACTATAAAGCCAACCGCTTGATGCTCTCTTATGGCCGTACCCGCAAAGGTAAAGACTGCTCCGGTGGCGTTTGCCGCGAAGTACCTGCTACTCACGGTTTCAAAATATCTTATAGCTACACATTCTAAGTCGTAATAAAAGAAGCAAACATTATGAAGAATATTCTAAAAATACTTTTGGCAACACCATTAGTCGCTCTGTTTGCAAGTTGCGACGAAGTGGATGTGCAAGACAGATATATCGAGGTAGAACCGGTAGTCGCTAAGCGTGCCGTCCTCCTGGAGGAGTTCACCGGTCAACGCTGCGTCAACTGCCCCGACGCCCATGCAGTGATTCAGTCGCTCAAAGAGCAATACGGCGACTCCTTCATCCCCGTGAGCATCCATGGCGGGCCCTCCTCATTGGTGTATGAATACAAGGAAGGCCAGACCTCCCCGATGCTCGGCTTGAAGCTCGATGAGGGTGACTATTATGCACAGATGTGGAACGTGAGCAGTATCCCCTGTGGCGTCATCGACCGCACCTCCGGCGTGCAGCTCTATAGCCAATGGGCCACAACACTCTTGACAGAGCTCACCAAAGAGAC
>CAZLJS010000028.1:0-13200 GCA_964559895.1 uncultured Sangeribacter sp. | reverse complement strand
GTAGAGGACTGGGGAGGACTAACGATGTTTTGAATGACAAGTAAGGCAGTGAGAGGCGAAAATGACAATTAAACTCAATAATCCGCAAAAAGGAAGCTTTTAAGAGCAAAAGACGCCTTAAAAATGAAAATAACGCCATGTTTTTACCTTAAATGCGATTATTTCTGCTTTTATTTTACTCTCCATTATGGTTTTTTACTATATTTGCATCAAAATATTTATGAGATATGGCAACGAAGAAATTAAATCGTATTAAAGTCATGTTGGCTGAACGAAATCAGACAAACAAGTGGTTGGCTGAACAGGTAGGCAAAGACCCAGCGACGGTATCTAAGTGGGTGACCAATGCCTCTCAACCATCCTTGGAAATGATTTTTAAAATTGCAGAAGTGTTGAAATGCAATTATACGGACTTGATTAGGGATGTAGAAGAACAGCATCCTATTATCAATGATTCTGATGATGAAAGCACTTCTAAAGGTTAATGCCGCCTCAACGCGTATGATCTAAGTTTGATATTGCTGTGGAAAGTATATTATGGCCGAAGTAAAAGACATTCTGAACTACCTGCAACAGAGCACTCGTAACAAGATTGTGTTCTGTCGCGATTACATGGATGATATTGCCTTCATCAATGTAGGTAGAGAATTGTCTCAACTCCTAGGAGAGCATCCACAAGAAATCTCCGGATTCGAAACCATGTATAAGCAGGTGTTGAATGTCTCAAGTTACAACGACAAGATTGGCTTGTACTTGGCTATAGAGAACATAGGCATACTGTTTGAACCTGAATTGAAACTTGATTTGCGGAGCGTGATAAATAATTATTCCAAGAACCAGTGTCTTATCATCAAGACGGAAGCTGCAATACAGAACGATACCCTATATTTTCTGGACGAGACAGATACCATTCACGTTAACTTGCAAGGGTTGTCGTATAAACTGATTTGAAACAAATAATAATAACTTATGAAATATAGAGACCTCATACAGTTCGAGCCTATTAATGAAGTCGTTCAGTTCGACCTCATTAAGAATGGCAAGGAAGAAGACAAGGCTAAATACAAGAGTTCGCTTGTGAGCAACTTTGTCTTCTCTGATACCTACGAGAAGGCTATTATCCCCGAGATATGCCGTAATCTCGATTACACTGCCGGATATGACACATTCGGCCTTCAGATTGTAGGTAACTACGGTACCGGTAAATCTCACCTTATGTCTCTGTTCTCGCTGGTGGCAGAGGATGCCAGCCTCCTTTCTTTGGTGAAGAGCGAGAGCGCCCGCAAGGTGCTTGCCAACATTGCCGGACGCTACATGATCATTCGCTTCGAGTTGGGTAGCACCGAGGAGCTATGGAACATCGTCTGTGAGCAGATTGATGAAACAATTGCTTCCTGGGGAATGAACTATTCTATCGCAGCTGATACAAAGGGTATGTACCGCGACCGTCTGAATCGCCTGATGGCTCACTTTGAGGAGGCTTTCCCCGGTAAGGGACTTATGATTGTGATTGACGAGATGCTGTCGTACTTGAAGGGACGCGCTACGGACGACCGATTGAATCGCGACCTTGCCGTGCTTCAGGCTTTGGGACAGATGAGCAGCCACTCTAAATTCCGTATGGTGTTTGGTGTGCAGGAGTTGATTTACAACACACCGCAGTTCCAGTTTGCTGCCGATATGCTGGGCCGTGTGAACGACCGCTTCCGCCAGATTACCATCACCAAGCAAGACGTACAGTTCGTGGTTCAGCAGCGTATGTTGCGTAAGACCGACGAGCAGCGTCAAATCATTCGGCAGCATCTGTCTAAGTTTACCGAATTCTTCACGGATATGCATGCTAAATTGGATGAATACACCAACTTGTTTCCCGTTCATCCGGCTTTCTTCGACAACTTCCAGTTGATTCGTGTGGGGAAGAGCCAGCGTGAGGTGATGAAGACTTTAAGTAAGAAATTTGGAGCTATTCTGGACCAAGACGTACCCGAGACACAGCCCGGACTCATCTGTTACGACCATTATTGGGACGACCTGAATGTGCCGGCCATGATGACCGAGCCGGATGTACGCAGAGTAGCCGAAATCATGAATACCGTTCATCAGAAGATTGATGAAAACTTCACCGGAGCACGCCAGAAGAAGGCTCCTTTGGCTCATCGTATATCCAATGCCTGCGCCGTAAAGATTCTGCAGGATACGCTGGAAAAGACGAATGGCGTAAGTGCGGAGAACCTGGTGGATGACTTGTGCTATCTGGATGCCGGCTGTATGGACCGTGAGTTCCTTATGGATACCATCAGCACTACGGCCAAGCAGATTGTGACTGCTACAGTGGGCCAGTATTTCGAGAAGAATGATACCAACCAAGAGTATCATCTCCGCATCGAGGGAGGCGTAAACTACGAACAGAAGATAAAGGACTATATACTCACCATGAGTGAGGACAAGAAGGACAGTCACTTCTACAATTTCCTTTGTGAGTTCCTTCCTATCGAGGTGGAGCAATACAAACGTGAGTTTAAGATCTACCGTCATCGTATTGATTGGAAGAGCCACAAGACGATGCTGGATGGCTACATCTTCTTCGGTAATCCGAATGAGCGCAGTACCGCTCAGCCGGAGCTGCAGTTCTACATCTACTTTATGCCTCTCTTTAACAAGGCCAAGATGGCACATGGCGATGAGCCGGACAGCATCTATATTCACGTAGAGAATTATAGTCAGGAGTTTAAGGAGCTGCTGGAACTTTATGCTTCTGCCGAAGAACTGATTGGAAGCGTGGATTCCTCGCAGAAACCCTTCTATCAGCAGTTCAAGAAACGATATGAGGATAAGTTGAAACCTGTCTTCCAGCAGGACTTCATGCACGCTACGGAAATCTACTATCAGGGCGAGAAACAGGTAATAACTCCGCAGATGATGACTGGAGGCTCGAAGGAGCAGATTGTAAGCAACATTGCCAGCACGCTGCTCGAAGACTACTTCAGCCAGCAGTTGCCGAATTATCCTAAGTTCACCCTCCTTCGCTCTTCGCTGACCAAGGAAAATCGCGCGGGTATCGTGAAGGCGGCACGCCAGAAGATTGCCAATCCTATGCAGCCGAATCGCGATGGTGAGGCTATCCTTGCAGGCTTGGGATTGCTGCAGCAGAATGAATTGAGTACCGAAACAAGTATCTATGCGACCAGTATCCGTACGATGCTTGAGAATAAGGGTGAAGGCCAGGTGCTTAATCGCGACGAGATAGTTCATCAGTTTTATAACGATAAAGGATGGGAAACAGTATGGTACTCCAACGATTATCAGCTGGATGCCGACTTTGAGTTCCTGGTACTGATGACCATGGTGGCATTGGGTGAGATTGAGATTGAATTGCCTGGTAAGACCATCAATGCGGTCAACTTGAAGGATGCAGTGGATTTGCCACCTGAGAGTTTCTACTCTTTCACGCATATCACTCGTCCGAAAGGTCTGAATCTCGCTTTGGTGCGTGAGTTGTTCCTGGGCGTATTGGGCAAGGACCTTACAGCGCAGATTCAGAATCCGGAGGTTTACACTGCATTGGTTAGCAATGCCAAAGCTATTGCTGCTACATCGGTGAAGATAAGCGCTGAGATTGCCAATGGCATCTATGTAGAAAACGTGGAAGTGCTGGACACTCTGACGGCTACGGATATTCGTAATGAGCTGAAAACGCTTTCGAATTGCTGTGATCGTATACAGAACTTCGCTTCCCCCACTAAGCTGCGCAACTTGCCCAAAGAGTGGACGGTTGACGGACTGCATACCATATTTGGATACCGACGCCTCATCGACTCTGTAAAGAAGATGCAGTCTTTTGCATCGGAGTTCAGCACACGTACTTCCTATCTGTCGCAGGCCAAGCGATATATGACCAGCAAGCAGATGATATCTGAGGTGGATGCAGCATTGGAGAAGATTCCTGATGTTGTGAAGGTAATGAACGATGACCAAGCTGTATCAGCCTATAAGGCGGAACTGGATGCGCTTATCAATCGATATGCCGACTGGTATTTGTCGGAATACAAGAAGTTTCATATTACCGGCTTCCAGGATGCTGACAAGCGTAAGGTGATGAACAGCAACGAGAACATGGTGTGCAGTGCTGTGGTAAGCGCCGACCATGACAAGGGATATATCTCGGCAGCTAAACAGTATGTGGAATGGACCAAGAAGATGGCTTCTCTTACTATGGCCAGCTCTTCGGTGACCAAGGAGTCGGTATTACGCTCGCCTTATCAGGCCTTTGACCCTGTGCAGTTTGCAGGGAAGCAGTTACCTTCCATCGAGGAGCTGAAGGATGAGTTGCAGTCTATCTACAGTAGCATCGACTCTTCACTTCATCATATATTGAGTGATGAGACGTTGCTGGCCAACAAGGATATCCTTGAAAGCAGTGAGCTGGGATTGCTTACGCGCTTCAACAATAAATCGGAGGAACTGACTACAGTGAATGCAGAGCGCCTGATGAAGATACTTTCGCAGTTGCAAAAAGGCATCAACTGGATTAATACCTCATTGGAGGCATTGCGTACGGTGTTCAACCGACCCATGACTCCCGATGACGCAGTGAAGGCATTCCGCCAGCACATAAAGAATATTACGGGTGGTAACACAGACCCTAACATCCGTATCATTTTGAAATAAGTAAAAACAGATAGCACGATGGCAGAAAAAGATAACATAGGATGCTTGTTCTCTTCAGAGGAGATGACTCGAACAATGGGCGGACTTGACTTTAAGGAAGATCAACCCGTAACCGTGCTGGGCATTACCTTCGAGAATGATGCAAAGAGACGTGAGTACTTCCGTGAGGAGCTTCGAAAGAAGCTTCCGGAACTCCGTCATATCGAGGGTTTCCCTATTGGTTCGGATGATGATATTATCAATTTGTCCGATCCTCCATACTATACGGCATGCCCTAATCCCTGGCTGAATGATTTTATCCAGCAGTGGGAAGAGGAAAAGAAACAATTAGAGGCTGAGGGAAAACGTCAGCCTAATGTCGTTGTTAACAAACCGTATGCGTATGGTATTAAAGTAGGCAAGAATAGTTCTATTTATAATGCTCACACTTACCACACGAAGGTACCTCATGAAGTTATAATGAGATATATACTCCATTATACTCAGCCTGGAGATATTGTACTTGATGGATTTAGTGGCTCCGGTATGACTGGAGTTGCTGCTTCTCAGTGTAACTTTCCAGATAAAGAGACTAAAAATACAATAGAAACTGATTTTTCTCAAAATCAAATACAAGCTCCTAAATGGGGCGAACGTCATGCAGTCTGTGGTGACTTAAGCTCTATCTGCTATCATATTGCTTCTAATTATAATAGTGAAGTTGAGACAACAGAACTTCATAACATTATAGACAGTTTACTTGAAGATATCAAGTCTCGATTTGATAATTTCTACGAAGTTAATACCGCATATGGCTTATCACATGTGAACTATTTCGTTTGGTCGCAAGTCGTTTCTTGTAGGAATTGTGGATGTGAACTAAATGTTCATAATCTAACATTTGACTATAAGCGTTCAATCCTTCATGAGTCGTTAGTATGCCCAAACTGTGGAACAGAGCAAAAACGCACAGAGGCCGATTCTATTTGGGATACTAGTTTTGATTCTATACTAAACAAAAGTATCAATGAATTGAAATATGACTGTTGTTTAATGAATGTTTCCACACATAAAAACGGCAGGCAATTCATCAATAAAATTCAGGAACCAGTATACCCTGATTTTGTTGGATATATTCCTACAACAGAATTAATAGAAGGAGATAAGTTCTCTGACCCACTCAGGGTTGGCGCAAATCATATAAACCTATTGTATTCAAAACGTACAAGATATGTGATTTCGTATATATACTATTTGATACATACGAAGTATGTTAAGCATGAAAAAGCATTAATGTTTATTTTTACATCAATGTTACCTAAACTTACGAGGATGAATAGATACATGCCTCAACATGGTAGTAGAGCACTTGTAGGTCCGATGGCAAACACCTTGTATATTCCACCTCAGTATGTAGAGAATAATCCAATAGACCAGTTTGAGTATCAGGCTAAAAAGGTCCTAAAGGCTTTTGAGTTAACTAAAGGCGGTTCTGTTATTCAAATTACATCAGCGACTAATTCTTCACTACCGGATAATAGCGTTGATTATATATTCACAGACCCTCCATTTGGTGCAAACATTATGTATTCTGAACTCAATATTGTTTCAGAGTCATGGCTACGTGTTTTTACTAATAACGAAGAGGAAGCGATTTCAAATAAGACCCAAAATAAAGGATTTGATGAATATCAGGATATAATGACGCAATGCTTTAAAGAATATTTTAGGGTTCTAAAGCCGAACAAATGGATGACTGTGGAATTCTCTAATACATCTGCGTCTTTCTGGAATAGTTTGCAAAACTCAATACGAAGTGCAGGATTTATAATAATGACTGTCACTGATTTGAATAAACAAAGAGGAGGGTTGCATTCAATGCTTGGTCCCACAGCTGTAAAGCAAGATTTGGCTATATCTTGCTTTAAACCAGAAGCAGAATTGATAGCTGAAATGACGGCGCAAGATTCACTATCTGGCTTATGGGACCTTACAAATACTTTATTGATGAAACTTCCTATTCATATTGAACAAGGGAATAAGACTACGTCAGTAATAGAAAGGAGCGCAAAGATTTTATACGATAGGGTAATATCCTATTATGTCCAAAATAATTTGTCCGTACCTATTAGTTCCGTGGATTATCAACGTGGCTTAAGCGAAAGATATGTTGAACGTGATGGCATGTTTTTTACAGCATCTCAAGCCGCAGAATATGATGAGTTGCGTAAACATACAGAAGGCTTCCAAACGAATTTGTTTATTGTAGATAGCGAACAGGGTGGTATAGCTTGGCTAAAGAATGAACTTTATACACCGCAAACTTATCAAGAGTTATATCCAAAATGGATAAAAGCAACTAATGCATGGCGTAAAGGTGATATTGAACCGGAACTCAAACAATTGTTGGAAGAAAATTTTATAAAGGAATCAGATGGTAAATGGCGTAGACCAAACCTGCAGGACGATGTTGATTTGGAGGCTTTACGCACGAAATCATTACTACGCGAGTTCAAAATATATGTTGAAATTGCACAGAAGCCTAAAGCGAAAATTAAGGAGGTTCGTATGGAGGCTCTCCGTGCAGGCTTTAAGCAATGCTATATTGACAAGGATTTCCAAACCATTGTAACTGTAGGTGACAAGATTCCTCAGAACCTTCTGACCGAAGACGAAGTGCTCCTTCAGTTCTATGACATTGCACAAAACAAATTATAAGATAATGAGTAAGTTGATAAAGAAGGTGGCACAAAAGATTGCGGTGGACTACTGCAATCTCAGCATCGTGGAGAATCCGGATGGATTCCTCACGCAAGATGCTGTGCGCCAACTTCTCTGTCAAGAGTGCGGCATAGAGGTGATTGCAGGCAGCAATCTCGAACTTCGAACCCACTATGAGCTTAGATATAAATCGGTTTCACAGAAGAAGTTCGTCTACGTATGTAAGTCCAAGGATACCATACTCCCTGACATGAAACGAGGAGCCTACGTGACCGACTTCTCCGTAAGCGATACATTCCCCTTGTTCGCAAATAAAGCACTGCTGCGTAAACAAACTTTTGCGGTACTCGACGAACTCTATGAGCAGGTGGGCATAAGACGGATCAGTCTACAAGAGGGTAGCCACTTGATTCAGTCGATAGCCGACCGTTTACTGAAGGAAACGTGTAAACCGACGGAGTCCATCCTCCAGCAACTTGCTAAAGTGAATGTCGATTGGAATCATCCGGATGAAACGATTGACCGGATTTCGCAGCTCGTCAGCCAGGCGATAAAGCAGGGTGAGTACGACCGCATTGCCCGAGAGGTGGATGCTATCAACGAATCGTTTCAGCAATGGGTAGACAAAGAGTACTTTGCCACACTGCAAAGCAATCCATTGCGACGAGCCAAGAGCTTGAACAAGATTCTGCCACACCTCGATGCCAAATATCAGAAAGGCGAAAAGATGGCTTTGCTTGTGGTGGACGGCTTCGCTTATTGGCAATACATCCTCCTAAGAGATTGCTTGAAGCAGGCTCAGCTTACGATAGAAGAGCATTGCACGCTGGCATGGATGCCAAGCATCACCATGTTGTCACGTCAAGCCATATTCCGGGGTGAGGACCCGAAACAAGATTACAAACAGAATCCCGAGAACGAAAAGAAACTCTGGACCGAGTATTGGCAGCACCGCGGATTCAGCTCGTATGAGATTCAATACCTCTATGATACCGACGAGTTTGCCATCAACGAAGGCGTAAAGCGATTGGCGATGGTGACCGTGGAGATGGACGAGAAGATGCACTCTTCCTCTGACTACAAGGACTTGTGCTCATTGACCGAGAACTGGAGTCATCGCATCACCGAACAGATTAAGGCCATCGTAAATGCAGGATACACACTTTACCTGACCTCCGATCATGGCAGTGTACTCTCGTATGGATGGAGAAGTCTGACTTCGGTAGAGAGGGTGTTCTTATACAAAGATGGAAGCCGCGGTATGCGTCACCTTATATATAATAATAAGGAAGAGCAACATCGATTCTACGACGAGAATTCAAGCTTACCCATGCGGATGCACGACAATTGGATGGTTATCCGTAACGACCGGTGTTTTGCAAAAGAGAACAAAACAGTTATAACACATGGAGGCAGCCATTTCATGGAGATGGTGGTGCCGTTCATAAAGATACAGAAATAATTATGGCGATAGGATTAAGAGAACGTGTAGCAGTTACTACACTCGAAAATATTATATATTCCATTATGGACGGCTCGTTCAATCAAGACTACATCAATGAATTGATAGCCTTGGAGACGAGTGGAAAGAGTCGTGCGGATAACCTTAATAGGACTATCCGACGCATGACCGTCAATAATAAACTTCTTGGCATCATCAAAGAGCATGAGGCAGACTTTAAAGCTTACACTCGAACGACAACAAACAGATGCGTCATCTATGTGGCCTTGTTCTGCGGTTCGTATGAATTGTTCTATGATTTGATTTCCATGTTGGGCAAGCATTTCCACGTACAGGAAGAAGTTACGACAGAACTCGTAAAGAGCAAACTCTGTCAAAAGTATGGTAATGGAGAGAATGTATCCAGAGGTATATGCTGCGCTTTGGGAATGTTGGTGGATGCCGGATTGATAACCAGAGTAAGGTCGGGTGTCTATCGAGCAAATAATCAGGATAAAATCTCTGATTTCGCACGTTGGATATATAAGAAAGCTTTTTTGCTAAACAATCCGAATTATACCGAGGCAGATGCAGTGGAGACCAATCCATTCTTTGAATTCGTAAATTAATTTATCTAATATCAAATAGTTATGGCACAGCAGTTTGGTTCTATAGAGGAGGTTAACGACTATATTGACTTCCTGGAAATGAAGGGCAAGCCCATACCACAATGGGTACAAGAGGAAAAGGCACGCATGGAACGCGAGAACTCCATCCCCGAGGATGAGTTTATCTTCGGCACGATGGCCGCCAATAATCCGTTTATGACCGCAGAGAAAGAGACTGTGGTCCGAGATATGGTGGACCAACTCATGAAGGAGGACGAGACGGCATCCCAGCCCTGCCTGCTATTGGGTAAAGTACAATGTGGTAAGACGGACACCTTCCTTAGTATCATGGGGTTGTGCTTCGACCGTGGCATTGATATTGCCGTGGTAATGACCAAGGGTACCAATACCCTTACCAAACAGACCATTCAGCGACTGAATCATGATTTCCGCTTCTTCAAGGACAAGCAGACCTACGGCCAGAAGGTGATTATATCGGTATGGGATATTCTCGACCTGGGTCATCGGGGTGGACTGAGCGACTATCAGCTGAATGATCCGGCCAATAAGTTCATCATCGTGGTCAAGAAGGAGGATACCAACCTGAAGTATCTCAACGAAATCTTCGAGAACAGCGAAGTGATGCGCGGCAAGAAGGTGTTGGTATGCGACGATGAGGCCGACTTTGCCAGCCGTAACTACTATCAACGTAAGGGGGAAATCTCACTTATGAAGATAGCCGAGCACATCGAGAAGTTTATCACCTTGCCCTACTTCTGCCGTTACCTGCAGATTACGGCCACACCCTATTCGCTCTATTTGCAGCCTGATGGAAGCGTACAGCTCCGAGATGGTGAGGAGGCTTCACCGTGGTTGCCCCGTTATACAGGCCTTGTACCCATTCATGCCAAATACATTGGTGGCAAGCAGTACTACGAACTGAGCGAGGACGAGAACTCCATGTACAGTTGCCTGTTCGAGGAGGTCACGGAAGATTGCATCGACATCCTTTCGGCCCGTAACGAATTCTATCTGGAGAACAATGCACACTCCGAGAGACTCGACTCGCTGAACTATGCCGTCGTCAGCTATCTGTTTGCCGCTGCCGTGCGTAGCATTCAAGTCAAGAAGAAGGAGAACAAGAAGTATTATTCAAGTTGCTTGATTCATTGCGAGGTGGCCAAGCGCAACCATGCCTGGCAAGAGGAACTCATCACCCAGATTATCGAAACTATCCGGGATGCCTTTGTGAACAAGTCAAACTCCGACCTGCACATCTTGGATTTGGAGCGCGATGCCTACGACAGTCTCAAGCATAGCAATGAATTGGGTAACAAATACGAACTGATTCACGAACGTTTCCCGACCTTCGGCGAGGTGGAGGCGGAAGTGAAAAGAATACTGGAGTATAACGATTACGTAATCAACGTGGTGAACTCCGAGAATCCCGTCTCTACCATGCTCAACGAGAAGGGTCAGCTCCGCCTGGAGCAGGCTTTGAACTTCTTTATCGGTGGTAACATCCTGGACCGAGGCATCACCATCGACAACATGCTTTGCTTCTTTTACGGACGTGACCCCAAGAAGTTCCAGATGGATACGGTGCTCCAGCATGCCCGTATGTACGGCGCACGCGACAAGGAAGATATGGCTTGTACCCGGTTCTTCACGACGAAAGCCATTTATGATGTGCTGAAGACCATCAATGGCATCGACTCTATGATGTATGAGTATCTTAAATCCCATAGAGATACGGTGCGGACGAACGACTTTATCAGCATGGTGATTGGTTACGACAAACGGGTGAACGCGACTGCGGCCAGCAAGTACACGCCGGCGAATACCAAGGTGCTGCAGCCCGGCCAACGAATGTTGCCCAAGGGATTCCAAACCGGTACGGAAGCGGAGATTGCTGAAGCTAACCAGCGGATTGACGAGCTGATTACTTCATGCCCCGGCTACAAGGATGGTACGGAGGAGGATCCTTACTTCATGATGCCATACGCCACGGCGGCTGAGATACTCAATCTGATTGGCTCCACCTACCGTTATGCACCGGAGTATCAGAATGTAGATTATGAATGGGACACCAACGAGATGATTACGCCTCTGGAGCATTGCTGTTACAACACGGACGGGAATATCTACTGCCGGGTGTTCCGAGACCGTAACTTGGGTCGCATCCGCGAGATGAAGACCAACAAGGGGCCTAAGTTTGAGGACTCTCCTGAAGGTCGTAGCACGTATGTACATCAGAATGCAGAGAAAGCCGATGAACGGCCTGTGCTCACGCTGATTCAGCAGAACGGTTCTGCGGAGAAGGGCTGGAATGATGCTCCCTTCTTCTGGCCTGTGTTGGTGATGCCCAAGCAGCTCTCTCCTGGAATATTCACGGTGAATGGTAACAAGAAGTTCCGTGCGCCCAAGAAACAGGTGAAGCCGGAATGGGTAAGCCGCTATCCTTTGGATGAGGTGCTTGTGGTCTCCGTGAGAAGCGAGATTCTGATGAATATCCTTGCCAATGTGCGCCATACGAAGTCTTTCGACCTCAAGCGTACCACCAGCTCCCTGTTCATCGAGCGAGACCTGCTGGGTAATGCTTGTTTGGTGGAGGGCACCGATCCGAATAAATACTATGACTTGTCATCCTATAATGACGGCGTATTCCCTTATGTCATCAAGGACTACAAGTACATCTATTTCCGTAACTCGATGGACTACAGTGGCAGTCAAGCCCTCGTGGCGATTGATGCGAACAAGCCTTACGAGCTGTTCCCATCACGCTTCACTCAGGACGACGTGGTGTATGATGAGATGGGAAATGGAACGGATGCTTATGATGAGTCCTGCTGCTGGTGGCGCATAGAATACACGCTGGGCGACATCTTGGAGAAGACATTGACACCACAGGATGAGGAATATCTGGAAGAGTATAAGGCGCAGCTTGCCGAAGACTTCAACAATCGTATAAAGGATTGCGAGGAAATCTATATAGAGCAGCTCAGTGCATTGGATAAAGACGAATAGCCATGATTGCGACGATTGAATATATAGAGAAGAAGTTCCAGGAATATAACGAGCTAATGTTTGAGGGGAAGTTGAAACCGCTTCCCTTCAAACTGACCACAGCCCGTACATTCCTTGGCCAGGTTCGGTTCTATCAGGAGAAGAATCCGGATGGAACCATGCACTACATGAACTTCCAGTTTGTGATAAGTACCAAGGTTGACCTGCCTGAGTCTGAAGTGGAGGACACCATCATTCATGAGATGATTCATTACTGGATTCTGTCCAACCAGATGCAGGATACTGGTCCGCACGGAGAGATCTTCAAGAAGAAGATGAAGGAAATCAACGTGAAGTTTAATCGGAATCTGTCGGTGGCTCATAAAGCGACTAAAGATGAGGCTGACCGGGATGATGAGGTTCGTCAGCACCTTATCTGTGTATCGCGCCTTCGCAACGGTAAACGTGGTGTGACCGTCGCAACCAAGTCACGTCTGTTCCAGCTATGGGATGATATGGCGAACTTCCCGAATATGGCCGAAGTGAAGTGGGTAGTCTCTACTGACCCATACTTCAATAGATTCCCTCGATGCACATCCGCCAAGATCTATTCGGTACCATCGGAAGAGTTGGCCGAGCATCTGAAAGATTCGAAGGAACTCGTCCGTACGGGGAATAATATTCGGATTAAGAAATAATACTATAATGTAACTGAAGAACTAAAGAACTGATGACACAAATAAGTAACCTTCAAAAACTAAAGGTGCGGGCTATCGG
>CAZLJS010000027.1:0-13296 GCA_964559895.1 uncultured Sangeribacter sp. | reverse complement strand
GAAAAAGGGGGCGAGCCGCACGGCTCACCCCCAATCATCAATAATTTCTATAAACTACTTAACCATCAATTTAGTGAGTGCTTTACCTACCTTCACCAGATATACGCCGTTGTTGACGGGTACCTTGGCGTCGCCCTTGCCGATGTAGATAATTTTACCGTCGAGCGACAGCACCTCTACGCGGGCATCAGCGGCGTCGCGGATGATGATAGTGCGGTTCTCTGCCACCACGTTGGCCTTGCTGGATACGCGGCCTACTGAGGTAGTGTCGATCTTAACAGGACCTGCGCCCATGGACTCGCCATCTGCATAGACTGCGCTTACATAATATTTGTAAACACCTATGCCGATGTTGTCGCTGTCAACGAAGGAGGTGCCGGTGACTAACTCGTCGTTGATCTTCACGCCATTGCGATATACATTGTATCCGATAGGATATACCTTCTGAGCATTGGCATCCGCTGCTTGATAAGTGACATCGTCGATAAGCAGGAAGTAATTAGCAAACGAGTAGTTGCGGATAGCAAAGTATTTAGCACCTGCGGGGAGATGTGATTTATACTCAGTCCATGTCTTAGGCACATTATCAAAGGTGTCTATGAGAGTGAAGGATGAGATATCAGTATTGGTCGTTGAGTATAGGATCTGGAATGACTCCGGATAAGATGACTGATAACTGCGTGCCCATAGGCTAATGGTCTGAGCGTCGCCTGTCATCTCGGGAGAGATAGCCCAGTCGTCAACATAGTGGTTAAGGTCGTAAGCATACATAGAGATGAGGCAATTATCGCCAGTGTGGGCGGCACAACTACCGATACCACACTCTACGCCATTGAATACTACGAATGAAGCTGTACCTGTTCCTGCGGGGATGCCGGGGATATCAACACCATCAGTACCACCTACTACTTGCTTGTCGGCGTCAACGAATGTCCAGTCGCCATAAGTGGCATCACCGGCAGTAGCGTTCTCGAAGCTCTCGGTGTAGGTAGAGGCTATTACCACCGGATCGGGTGTTGACCAAGTGACGGTGACATTGTTATTGTCGTCGATGGTGGCAGCCAGATCCTTAGGTGCGTTAAGGTCGTTCTGTTCGATCTTGAATTTAGCCTCCTTGGAGGTATTGTCTGCGGGATAGATATCGTCGGGATAGTTGACAACCACCTTGTAGGCGCTGTTGACCGGATTGGCAACGTTGACTGTCTGCTTGAATGTCAAAGTGGCGGTTTCGTAACCGATGACATCCTCACCGGGTATTGTAGCCACGAGGTCACCGTTGAGATAAAGCTCTGCAGTATAGTCATCGCCTAGTATGTCTGACAAGCCATCGTTGGCGACATCGACTTTCACGTCAAATTCCTCATTGGGTTTCACAACAGAAGGAACGGCTACATTACCGGCTACGAGGTTATGGTCGCCTGCCTCCTTGATAGTCAAAGCGTCAAACAGAGTCTCACCGTAATAAACGGCGGTGCAGGTTATGCGCAATTGTACTACCTTACCAGCGAATTGTGCGAGGCTTACGTGGGCCTTATACCAACCGGTCACGGGGTCTTCCACGCCGGTAAGCTCATATACCGACTTGTTGCAAACCTCAACCCAGTCGCCATCCAGTGTTTTGCACTCAATCTGAACCAAGTTAGGATCACGCAGAGTGGGATCGTAGTTGCTAACGTGGTTGTAGATAGCAAACGAGAACTCGGGAGAGGTAGTGCCTGCGAGGCTAATCTTACCTGTGAATATCAACGCTTTGGCATTGAGGTAGGAAGCGCCGAAGCCGAGGAAGCCGTTATCGTCATCGTAAGCGGTGACGGTGCCACTGTCGTTGAAGAGCGACCATGAAGCGATGCTATAGATATTGGAGCGCATACCGATGATATACGACATGCTACCATTGGGGAATGACTCGACGTAAGGCAGTGAGTAAGGTGTACCGCAAGCGATCATATCGGAGTAGGAGACGAGGCCTTCACCACGTGAGGTGACAGCGCTGACGCCTACATAAACGAATGCCTGTTTACCCTCATCGACAGCGTCGAAGTTATATTCGGTATTGGTGATGCCACGTTCGATGACATCGTAGTTGGACGACGTAAGGTCGCGGACTACATAAGTGACCTGCGAAGCGTCGAGAGGAGTACCATTCTCGTCGGTGGTGACGGGGTCCCAAGTGACGGTGACGTTGCCATCCTCATTCTCAACGATTTCGATACCGGTGACAGCTGCGGGATAACCCAAGCCAACATAAGTGGAGAGGCTGAACACTCTACCTGCGCCGCTCTCGTTGTAAGGAGTGATGGTATATGTATAGTCGCCATCAGCTGTGAGGGTGTCTTGGAATGTGTAAGACTTACCCATTTCAGGATTGTCGAAGGTCTTGACAACTTGGTTGCCGCGGGATATAGTCACCTTAGTCAATGATGTCAAGGGGTCGCCTACGAAATTGAGGGTAGGTGTGGTGAAGGTTATGTCGGCAGTCTTGACGCCGTTGGCGCCCGGAGTGACGCTAGCGTCTGTGACGGCACCAGGAGCGGTGGATACCACACCTTCGGAGATAGACACATTCTTAACATACAAGTGCCACATGTTAGTATCGGAGATACCATGGATACCGAGGTTGTAAGTGCCATCAGCTGTAGGAATGAAGTATTCTCCAAAGGTATTGAAGCTTGTGGAGGTCACATCGGTAGCGGGAAGAAGGGTGTAAGTCATATCCGACACCTCTGTGGAGGTACCGACCTTAAGCTCCATTCTCTCGGGATATTTAGTATCGGCGCAACGTGCATCAACAGTGATGTAATATACTTTGCCTGCCTCAAGACGGATGCTGGGGGTTATCAACCAGTCGTCCATGGAGTTCTTGGAATTGTATGTAGCGCTCATACCATTATCAGCGCTATCCCATGACCAAGTCTTGCCATCCTCGTTGGCATCAACGACAGCGTAGGCTGTGGCGGCTGCTTGTGTGTCGAATGTCTCCAGATATGGGGGCACGATTTCGCCAAGGGTAACGGTGTTGGAGGTACCGGGATCTGATACGATGCCGTTGCATGATGCTTGTACGGTATAGTAGTAAGTAACCAGGTTGGAAGGATACTCTACGGGGTCGGAGAGGGAGGTGCCGGTAGCTGATGAAGCCACTACTACTCCGTCGGGATAACGGGTTACCTTATATGTCATCTTTGAGAGGTCCATATAGCCGCCATTGAGAGACTCTTTGACGGGTGACCAAGAGACATAGAATGAGCCGTCTTTGTAGGAGATAGTTACAGAGGGAGCGATCGGGGTGTCGTTACCGACAAATGTGCTCACTTTAGCTTCTTGGCTGAGGCCTATCTCATTGGAGAGCACTACGGAGAATTTATAGTTGCCGGATTTAGCTACCTCCAGAGGCACCTGTACATGGCCGCCATAGACGGTGGAACCGGTGGCTACAGACTCACCGTTGGCAAATACCTCATAGTCGAGTTCTCCGGTGCAGGCTTGACCGGCATAGTTCACTGTGGGAACGTCGAAGCTGGCAGTACCGCTGAGTGATCCTTTTGGGAAGCTTACGGAGAAGTTCTTAGCCATGGCGGGAGCGCCGTCGTTGGGCTGGCTGGGGATAACAAGGCCGGTGAAGGTGTCGTCAAACTCTTTGATGACTGTGGTCTTCGCTGTGGCGAGATCCACTGTAACGAAGTAACCACCATCCTCATCTTCAGGATATACAAACCAATACATCACGTGGTTTTGGGTATCGACAGCACCGCCACCAACGTAATATGGGATATATCCGGTACTACCTATTGTGGTAGTGTCACCTGTGGATTTATCTACTTTTACCAAATCGCCTTTCTCGTCGATGGCATACAGCTGGCCGTCGCCGTCAAAACCGATGGCTGACCATGCCTCTGCCAATTCGCAGATGGTGGTTCTGGTCATGCTGTCGAAATCGGCGGCACCAAACTCATAGGATGTGCCCTCTGCATTGAAGAAGCAACCGTAGATCTGTCCGGAGATAGGATCTTTGTCCATACACATGGCGATCATAGTAGCATCGTCCAGATCCACGCTGGTTTCCGCCCAGTTATTGTTAATATCATAGCTGGAAACAGAATAATATGCGAACATGATGAAGTCGTAGGCGAAGCATACACGATAGATGTCACCATCTAAGACAGCGCCGTAACCGCCCGTACATACATTGTTGAGATAGCTGACATCACCATTGGAATATATATCATACACACCAAGTTGCGCTGCCGTGTTGGCGGAATATGACAGGGTACCAATCATATTGATTAGAGAGCCCGACGAGGAGCGGTTGGGCATTGTAGAGCGTGCTTGAGGTGGTCTCATGTTGCCACTACGCACTTTTGCGAACTGTGAGGATGCCATGGAGGCGGCATTGCGCTGCGGCATTCTCTTCGCTGTTTTGCCCTTCTCTTGGGCATACACTTGCCTACCGAGCTCAATGCGGTTGGCGGTTTTGTTGGATGTTCTTCTTGCCAGATCACCGGCATAGACTGATGGTATTAGCATCAACGCCGCGACAAGTAAACAAAGGGGTCTAAATAGAGATTTACCCATGTTATTATTATCGGACTCCTTGTGGTGAAGGGTATGGCAAACGGAATCCTTTAGTCGGCCTACCCTGTCTTGTATATCGAGGATTATGAACCCTCTTGGTAATTATGATTCTTCAATCGTTTGATTCGTGTGAAACGTAGGTAGAGTGGCAATTAGATGCGGATCATTTTCCCCTCGGGTTATGCCGGGCGATCCATAACGGACAGCCCGGCAATCTCAAGGGAACGAATATTTAGTTTACTTAACCATTATTTTAGCGATAGTTTTACCGACTTTGACCACATATACTCCGTTGTTGACGGGTACTTTGGCGTCGCCTTTGCCTGCGTAGATGAGCTTACCATCGAGGGTCATCACCTGTACGTTGGCATCGGATACGTTAGCAACTACGATAGTGCGGTTCTCGGCATAAACGTTGAGCTTACCGTTGATACGGTTCACTGCGCTGAACTGGATGGAGGCGGGGCCGGCGGCTACCGACTCACCCTGCTCGTAAACGGCGCTTACGCGGTACTCATTGGTGCCGTCGATAGGATCTGCGTCGATGAAGGAGGTGCCTGTTACCAACTCAGAGTTGATCTTCTCGCCATTGCGATATACATTGTAACCGAGAGGATTGATAAGGTCGGCGCCTTGGACTACTGAGATGTAGGATACGTCGTCGAGCAAGAGCATATATCCACCGGTTGAATTGTTGCGGATAGCGAAGTATAGAGCGCCTGCGGGGAGTTTCACCTCATACTTGGTCCATTCGTTGGAGATCTTCTCGTATGTAGCTACCGATACGAATGAGTTGATATCGTTGTCGGTAGTTGAGTAGAGCACCTCTATACTATCGAAGGAGTAAGCGGAGAAGCTACGTGCATAGAAGGAGATGGTCTGTGCCTCGCCTGACAATTCGGGAGAGATAGCCCAGTCGTCAACCTCTTTAGAGCTGTCGTAGCAACTTACTGAGAGCAAGCATTGGTCACCGCTGTGGGCGCTGGCTGTAGTGATGCCACAGTCAGGACCGTTGAAGACTACGAAGGATGCTTTGCCTGCACCTCTAGGAATACCGGGGATGGTGTAGTACAATGGACCGCCTACCAACTCGCCATCATTGTCGATGAATGTCCAACCGCTATAGGAACCGTCGCCTGTATTGCCACCCTCGAAGCTCTCAAGGATTGTTTCGGTAGGCACGATAGGCTCTGATTCTGTCCATGTGAGGTTCACGGTCTCGTCGTCGTTCAAGGTCGCGGTCACATCTGTAGGCGCGTTAAGGGAATTGGGCTGGAGTTTAACTATGGCAGTGCCTGAGGTATTGTTGTCGGTGACCTCATCAGCGGCATAGTTGATCACTGCCTTATAGGAGTTGTTGGTCGGCGCGGCTGCGGAGAGACTATGTTTGAGAGTGATTTGCGCTCCGGCGTGGGACTTGATATCCACACCTGCCACCTCATTAACCAACTTATCGTTGCAATAGAGTTGTACGGTGTAGTCAGAGCCTGCCACATCCTTAGAACCGTCATTATCAACAGAGAACAAGAGGTCGAACTCCTCGTTAACACCTGCAGCCTCAGGCGCTGTCAGATCACCTGCTACGAGGTTGTAGTCTGAAGCATTGGCTACTGTGAACGCGTCAAACAGGGTATAAGTGTAGTAATTGGTGGTGCAAGTGAGGCGAATCTGGACATCCTTGCCTGCATACTTGGAGAGGCTCACAAAGACTTTGTGCCATCCCTTAGTGGGATTCTCCTCACCAATCATGTCATAAACAGACTTGTTGGATATCGGGAACCATATACCACCGGGCTCTTTCACCTCGATGGTGATCAAGTTAGTGTTCTGGGCGGTAAGGTCATCCTCGTTTACGAAGTTGTAGGTAGCAAACGACAATTGCGGAGACTTCATATCCTTGAGGCTAATCTTGCCGGTGAAGAAGCGTGCTTGAGAACCGATAGACGGGCCGTTGAAGCAGAGGTAACCGTTATCACCGTCGTAAGCGTTGATGCCGGTAGCGTCGCCTACCAATACCCATGTAGCTGTCTCAGCCATATTCTCCTCAAGGCCTAAGATATATTTCAAGGTCTGGTTGCGGAATGACTCTTTGTAAGGTGTGCTGTAAGCGGTGCCCACAGGTATCATATCAGAGGCGGTGATGGTGCCTTCACCACGTTCGGTAACGGCGCTGACACCGAGATATATGAACTCTTGGTTGCCTTCATCCACGGCGTCGTAGTTGTAATCCAGAGATGAGATGTCTGAGACGATGACGGGATAGCCGCTCTCATTGAGGTTGCGGATCTGATATTTGATGAATTGGGAGTCAAGAGGACTGCCATTCACGTCGGTAGTGACGGGGTCCCAAGAGATGGTGACGTTGCCATCCTCATTCTCGACGAGCTTCACGTTGGTGACCTTGCCCGGATAAGCTATACCCACATGAGTGGTGAGTGTCACGGGCTGACCTTCGCCCTTATCGCTGAACGCTGTGATGACATAGGTGTAGTCGCCTTGATCGGGAACGTTATCCTGGTAAGAGAGTTGTGCACCGAGGGCAGGAGCGTCGAATGTCTTAACGACATCGCCGTCGCGCTTGATTTGTACCTTTGTCAAGGCTGTGAGGTCCTCACCTTTGTAGTTCTTGGTAGGTGTGGTGAAGCTGAGATCCACTGTTCTGGCACCGTTAGCGCCCGGAGTGATGGTGGCATTCTCGACAGCGGCGGGAGCATCTACGAGGACACCGGCGCTGACTGTGATGTTATTGAGATACATGTAGTAACAATCCGCATCGGAGCAGCCACGGACACCTACATAATAGTATCCATCAGCTTCGCAAACGTATGTAGTACCCAATTTAGTGAACTCCTTGCCTGTCAGCAATGTAGGAGCGACAAGAGTGGTGGTCATACCAGCCACTGTGGGAGCGGTACCCAGCGAAACAGAAATTCTCTCAGGATAGTTGGAGAGACTATTGTTTCTTGCTGAGATAGAGATGTCGTATGATTTACCAGCCTGCATTTTGATAGGAGGTGTGATCAACCAGTCATCCATAGCCATCTCGGTGTTGTAAGGCATCCACAAGCATCTATTATCGCTATCCCAAGACCATGTCTTGCCATCGCCGTTGGCGTCGATGATGGTGTAGTCTGAGATGGATGATGCTCTGGAGAATGACTCGCTATATGGCAGGGAGAGGCTTCCAATCACAATTCTATTGGAGATACCCCAATCAGAGGCAGCATCAGCCCATTTGGCTTGCACGCCGTAGGTATAAGATATTAGAGTTTCAGGGAATTCCACGGGATCTTCGAGGGAGGTCTCGGTGGTAGATTCTGCCACTACATAATTGTCGGGATAACGAACGACTTTATAAGTGATCTGGCTGGCATCGAAGTATCCGTCGTAGAGAGACTCTGTCACGGCATCCCATGATACGTGGAATGCGCCGTCCTCGTAGTAGATAGTCACCTCGGGGGTCACGGGGATGTCGTTACCGATAAATATTCTTTCCTTGCTTTCGAGGCTCTTGCCCGCGTCGTTGGAGAGAACAACGGTGATGTTATACATAGCGGAAACAGGCACTGTGACGGAGGCCTCTACTGAAGCACCGTAGGAAGAGGTGCCGCTGGCTACCAATTCACCATTGGCGCGAACCTCATAGTTGACGTTGCCTGTGGAAGCCACTCCCGCGTAGTTGTAGGAGGGTATGTCAAATCTGACTGTACCGCTGAGGGATCCGCTTGCAAAATCGAGGTCTATGTTCTCGGCGGCTGCAGGAGCTCCATCTTCAGGATATTCGGGGATAACCATACCTAGGAATTGGCTGGCGTCATCTCTTACTACAGTCACGTTTTCTGCAGTGACAGTACCTGCTGAGAGGTCGATAGCTAATATATAACCGCGGATATCATCGGGATATACCGAGCAATAGAATATATTATTTTTTCTGTCGATAGCGCCGCTACCCACATACTTGCTTGTATAACCAATATTACCGACTACCGAGGTGGCACCGGTGGTTTTATCTATCTTCAACAAGTTGCCGGCTTTGTCGAGGCCATAAGCTTGACCGTTGGCATCGAAAGCGAAGGCACACCATGCTGATGATAAAGCGCATATCACGTTTCTAGACGGGGTTTCCAAGTCGGCGGAGGCAAACTCATAGCCATCGCCGGTGGTGTTGTAGAAGCAACCATATACCACGCCGGTGATAGGATCTTTGTCCATATTCAGGGAAATCAATCCATAGTCGTCAAGGTCTATAGTGTCATATTCCCAATCATTTGCTATATCATAACTATCAATGCTTAAGAATGTGTAGGTATAGAAGTTATAAACGGTGCTTATACGGTAGAAATCGCCATCAAGGATAGCGCCGAAACCCATCTCACACTTATCGGTGATGTAAGTGGCATCACCTGTGGTGGTAGAGATTTCAAATACACCGGTCTGACCGTTGTTGGCGTCATAAACCTTTGTAGCCAAGATTTTGGTGTCAGCGCCTTCGTAGCGTTGTGTCGAACGTGCGCGCGGAGCTGCGATAGGTCCACTCAGGACTCTGTTGAATTGTGATTGTGTCGCGATGGAAGGCGATTTCACCAGCGACTGCAACGCGTTGGCATTCCTAGCGGCCTTACTAGCAATCGGTTGAGTAAAGTTGACGCGGTTAGCATCAAGTGGTTGAGCGTTTCTCTTTGCTGTATTGCCCGCAAGCGCCGATGGTGCCAGCAATAGTGCGGCGGCAAACATACAAAGGGTTTTAGATAGAGTCATGCCCATGTTGTTATTCCCCGGATTCCTATTAATAAAAGGCACTGACAGACGGAATCCATTAGTCTGCCCACCTCGGTTTTATAGAAATTTTATGCAGAAATTTCTTCCGCATAGCTCTATGTTTGTGAGAATTTAGTCTTAGAACCACGTTTTACCGCTGTAAATAGTGGGAACTGCTACAGCTTCGGTGTAGAAATTAGTCCTAGGTCTGTTCAGTTAGTCAGTATTAGCGACTTACTTCGCCATACACGTTGCGAATTTACTAGAAATTTGCAACAATACAAGTCCCCAAATGTTGATTTAACTAATGTTAATGTAATTTTTAACACTATATTGACAAATAATGCTTGAAAGATGATTTAAAAACTACATTTTATACATTATGCATCGTATGTATAAAATTTGAGTGGCTATACAGTAATTATCAAACGCCACTCCTATATAAGAATAGCCACCGAGAAGGCGTCTCGATGGCTACTCATTTATAATATTGTATAACTCATTCCGCGGATATGACGGTTTAGTCAAAGCGTCCAAACTCCAAGCGGTGTAGGGACGCTGTAAAGGCAAACGGAAGACCGTTTGAACAGAACAGCTCCGCACTAGGAAGCGGGCGGGGAAGTAACGGTGCGGGTTATTTCACGATGACTTTAGCTACCGCCTTTCCGACGCGCACCATATACACGCCGGAGGCGACAGGTATGCGGGCGTCACCCTCTCCGGCGTATAGGCGTTTGCCATCGAGCGACAAAAGCTCCACACGTGCTCCGTTGGCGTTGCTGACGCTGATAACGCGGTTATCAACGCTGACACCGAGTTTATTAGCGTCGATAGCGCCTACTGAGGATGTGATGGATACCGGTCCGGCAGCCATGGACTCACCTATCTCATAGATGGTGCTCACGTAGTAGCTGTATTTGCCATCTCCGGGGAGGGTGTCGATGTACTCCGTAGCGGTGATAGGACTGTCGTTGAGCTTAACGCCGTTGCGATAGACATTGTATGCCAACGGGGTGAGCGTCATGCCATAGTGCGCGGGCTCATAAGCCACGTCATCAATCATGAGCATAAATCCTCCCGTGGCGGTGCTGCGGATTGCGAAGTATTTAGCGCCCTCGGGGACGGTCACCATATAGCGCACCCACTCCTCGGGGATGTTGACGTAGCTGCGTATCTTGGTGAAGGACTCCGGATCGGTGTCGGTGGTGGAATAGAGCACGTCGATAGACTCGGGATAGTCGGAGCTGAGGCTGCAGGCGAAGAGGGAGATGTTCTGCTCATTGCCGCTCAACTCGGGTGTGATGGCCCAGTCATCGACAGTACCGTAGTCAGCACGATACATCGACGCGAGTAACTTATTGCCGCTGTGGGCATAGATGTATTTATCGTCGGTGGCGTCGTAGATGAAGAAGGAGGCCTTGGTCACAGCAGGCTCGATGTTGGGGATATCAATCTCTTGGATACCGCCTACCCAGTAGCCATCCTGGTCGATGAAGGTCCAGCCTGAATATTTCTGGTCTCCAAATTCGCCATCCTCGAAGCTCTCGGTAACTTTACCCACGGTCTTAGCTTCGGGGGCGGTCCAGGTGAGTTTCACCACGTGTTCCTCTGTCTCCTCGGCGGTGAGGTCGAGGGGTTTCTCCAGGGTGTTGGCAGTCAATCGAACGTCGATGCTATCTGATTGGTTGTTCTCACTACGCATCTCGTCGGGATAGTTGACCACGGCGTAATAGGTGTGGGTATCGACATCGGTGACGTTGAGCTTCTGCGGGAAGCTGAAGGTGGTGGATTGGTAAGCGCCTATCGCCACGCCATCGAGGGTGGAGTCAAGGACGCCGTTGTGGTATAGCTCCACGGTATAGTTCTCGGCAGTCTCGAAGCCGTCGTTGCTAACCTCCACGTTGACGGAGAATTGCTGGTCGGGAGCCACCTCCGCGGGGGCGGTGATGTCGCCAGCCACTAGGTCGTGTTGCAGCTGTCCGTTGATTTCAAAGGCGTCGAAGAGGGTGTAGGTGTAGGGGCTTGCCACGGTGGTGATGCGCAGCTGCACCTCGCCATCCTTGAAGTCGCTGAGATCCACTACCACGGGGTACCATAGTCCGGCATAGGTGGTGGGGCTTCCGCACAATGTATGAACATCGCTGTTCACAACTTCTGTCCAGTCGGGATCGGTGGGACGGCGCGCGGAGATGATGATGCCATTGGTGTCGGGACCTATGGAGATATCCGCGGTGTAATATGTATAGAAGCGGAAGTAAGGTCTATCGACGCCGGAGAGGTCTATCTTGCCGGTGAAGAGGTGGGCTTTGGCGCCAACGTCGGAGGCTTTGGTGCCCAGATAACCGCCATCACCATCGGCAGCGCCTATGGAGAGGTTGTCGTCGGCGAAGATAGCCCATGCTGAGAGGCCGTCGATATTGTTGCGGACGCCGAAGATGCTGTGCATATCGCCGTCAGCGAAGCCTTCGGTGTAGGGCAGCGTGTAGGGGACGCCCACGGGGACCATACCTGTCACGGCACCATCCTCGGCACCGCGTTTGGTGACGGCGTAGATCATCAGGGAGATGAAGTCTTGCGTGCCATCCTCCACAGCGCGGTAGGTGTAGGAGTTAGTGGTGAGGTTGTCGGCTATATATGAGAGGTCGTCGTCGAGGAGGGTGCGTATGGCGTAGGTGATATACTCAGCGTCGAGGGGCTGGCCATACTCGTCGGTGGTGACGGGGTCCCAAGAGACGGTGACCATGCCGTGGCCATCCTCCGCCACTCTCACGTTCTCGGGCAATGAGGCGTAGGGCACGCCTACGTAAACGGCAGCTGTCACTTCGTCGCCGGCGCCATTGTCGTTGTAAGCGATGATGCTATAGTTGAACGTACCTGTGCGGGGTGTCTCGTCGGTATAGGTGAGGAGTTCACCCGGGGTGGGGTTCTCGAAGGTCTTAACCAGTCTGCCGGCACGCTTTATTTCTATGCGGTCCAAGGCGGTCAAGGGGACGTCGGCCTTAGAGGTGGTGGGAGCGTTGAAGCTGAAAGCCACGGTTGTGGCGGCGTTGGCACCCGGGATGGCGCTTAGGTTATCCACACCTGCGGGGGTGGTGCCGTCGCTAGCCGCGGATACTGACAAGTTATCAACATATATGGAGCCCATGTTGGCGGTGCTGCAGCCATGGATACCTATATAATATAGTCCGGACTCGGGTGCGGTGACGCGCGCGGTATAGGTGGCGAAGGTACCGCTCTCAATGGTAGTGAGAGGCACGAGGCATTTCGTCATACCCTCCACGGTGGGCTCGGTGCCCTCAAATATCTCAAATTTTTCAACGAAATCGGAGGTGATGCCTCGGATGTCCACCGAGAAATCGTAAATCATGCCACCCTCCAGGGATAGCGGCGGGGTGATGAGCCAGTCGTCCATATCCATCTTGGTGTTGTAATCCACACGTGCCACAGCCAGTCCTGCGGAGTTGCTATAGAACTGCCACTCCTTGGTGTCGCCGTTGACGTTGATGATGGTGTAGTCGTTGAGGCTCTCGTAGTCGTCGAAGGTGCATAGATACGGGGGCACGATAGCGTTGGAGGCATCCCTGCGCACCATAGATTGCTTCTGTACGCCCAGGATGGCGGCCACCTCACCGGCGATGCCGTTGACTCTAGTCGGCTCGCTACGGAAGGGGAAGGTGCTGCTGTTCTCTTGTAGTTGCAATAGGGATAAGCCCTCGTCATCCTTCACTGCTTGTGTGCGTAATGAAGAGGAGGCACCCCGACGGGTAAGTGTGGCATCGGCGTATCCCGGAATGACCGTCAGGGATGCGGCTAGCACACAGATAGTCTTGGTTAGAGTCTTTCGCATATAATCTTCTCATTGGATTCACTTAGTCCACAGCTCAGCAGATGCAGAATCCATTTTCATCTGCGGGCAAAGCATATTTAGGTAATTATTTTTCAAATTTATGATAAATCCGTGACAAT
>CAZLJS010000026.1:0-13321 GCA_964559895.1 uncultured Sangeribacter sp. | reverse complement strand
CCTGCTGGAAATAGTATGCTTTGGGATTATCATCTACATCCTGATTAATCTCATTCACACGTGGCAGCGGGTGCAATATTTTCAAATTAGGTTTAGAGTCGGCGAGCATGGCGTTGTGGAGGGTGTATAGGTCTTTCACTCTCTCATACTCCATGAGGTCGGTGAAGCGCTCACGCTGCACGCGGGTCATATATATGATGTCTGACTCGTTGATAATCTCCGGTGAGAAATCTTTGCTGCAGGTGTAGTCGATACCTTTCTCGTCGCAAATTTTGAGGAACTCATACGGCATTTTCAGCTCGTCGCAAGCCACGAAGTTAAATTTCACGCGGAACTGGCTGAGCGCCATGAGCAAGGAGTGGACGGTGCGGCCATATTTCAAGTCACCGACCATGGTCACTACTATATCGTCCAGGCGTCCTTGTGTCTTAAGGATGCTGTATAAGTCGAGCATAGTCTGTGATGGATGTTGGTGGGCACCGTCGCCGGCGTTGATGATGGGCACGGGGGTGATCTCCGAAGCGTAGCGCGCCGCCCCTTCCAGGTAATGGCGCATCACTATCAGATCGGCATAGTTGCTTACCATCATGATGGTATCTTTTAACGTTTCACCCTTGGAGGTGCTTGTTGCCGCAGGATCGGAGAAACCGATCACTCTACCGCCTAATCTATTAACCGCAGTCTCAAAACTCAAACGCGTGCGCGTTGAGGGCTCGAAGAAAAGTGTTGCCACAACTTTCCCGTCGAGAATCTTGCGATTAGGGTTAGCTTCGAATGAACGTGCCGATTCCAACAGCTTCATAATCTCTTCTTTACTAAGGTCGTTGATGGAGACAATGCTGTTTGGATTCATGTTCTGATTTTTATTGGTTTTAGTTTCCGGCTTCTGAGATGAATTTTATTCTCACCAGCCTTATTTCTTCTTCGCTGATATCGCCGCCCAGCGCTTGGTAAGCCACTGTGAGGTCATCGACTTCGCTACCTTGCAGATACTCCATGATGCGGTCGATATGGTCCTCATCCACGGCATCCTCCAGATAGTAGTCTATATTGAGCTTGGTGCCCGCATATACGATAGCTTCCAGTTTCGACAGCAGCTCTTCAAATTCTATGCGTTGCGAGTCGGCGAGGTCTTCAAAGGATATTTTGCGGTCGATGCCACTGATAAGGGCGAGCTTCATCTTGCTCTTGTTGGCCACGGTGCGCACGCGCATATCTTCGGGACGCTCGATGTCGTTCTCCTCAACATGGCGTTTGATAATCTCCACAAACTCTTTGCCGTAGCGACGGGCTTTGCCCTGCCCTACTCCGGGGATGTTTTGCAACTCCTCCAACGAGATGGGATACATGGTTGCCATGGCCTCTAGTGATGGGTCTTGGAAGATCACATAAGGGGGCAACGAGTGTTTCTTGGCTACCTCTTTGCGCAGGTCTTTGAGGATGGCGAAGAGCTCCGTGTCGGCGGCACCGGCGGCGCCTCCTCGTGCTGAGGGCTCTGCCTCCACCTCCTCATGAGGCTCATCCTCCACGATGTAGAATTTCGTAGGGTGCTCCAGGAACTTGCGGCCCGCGTCGGTGACGCTGAGGGTGCCGTAGTTCTCGATCCCTTTGTGCAGGTATCCGGCTATGACGGCTTGTCGCAGCAACGCCATTAGCATCCTCTCGTTGACATCTTTGCTGCAGCCGAAGACCTCCAGCTCATGGTGCAGATAAGAGCGCACTTCGTCGGTGCGTCGTCCTATCATCACGTTGACCACATATTCGGGACGGAAGCGCTCTCCCACCGCGATGACGGTCTCTATGGCGTTGGCGAGTTGGTCCGACACCTCCACGCGTTTCTTGGGATGGAGGCAGTTGTCGCAGCAGCCGCAGTTCTCCACATCATATTTTTCTCCGAAATAGTGGAGCAATATCTTGCGGCGACATACCGAGGATTCGGCGTAGTATTGAGTCTCTATAAGCAGCTGCTTACCTATCTCCTGCTCCGCCATTGGTTTGCCCTGGATGAGCTTCTCCAGTTTCTGGATATCCTTGGGGGAATAGTATGCGATACATCTGCCTTCACCACCGTCGCGGCCTGCGCGGCCTGTCTCTTGGTAGTAACCCTCGAGGCTCTTGGGGATATCGTAATGCACCACAAATCTCACGTCGGGCTTGTCGATACCCATGCCAAAGGCGATGGTAGCGACTATCACATCCACCTTTTCATATAGGAACGCGTCTTGGTTCTCTGATCTGGTGGCGGCGTCGAGGCCGGCGTGGTATGGCAGTGCTTTTATATCGTTGACACAAAGCATCTCGGCGAGCTCCTCCACTCTCTTGCGTGAGAGACAGTAGATGATACCTGATTTGCCGGGATTGCTTTTGATAAATCTTACTAAGTCGCGTTCCGAGTCTTTGTTTTTGTAACGGACTTCATAGTAGAGGTTTGTGCGGTTGAAGCTCGACTTAAACACTTTGGCGTCGTTCATGCCGAGGTTTTTCTGGATATCATGCTGCACCTTAGGGGTCGCGGTGGCGGTGAGCGCTATCAGCGGTCTATTGCCAATCTCGTTGATTATGGGACGTATGCGGCGATATTCCGGGCGAAAATCGTGTCCCCATTCCGAGATACAGTGCGCTTCATCGACGGCGAAGAAGGAGATCTTGACCGATTGGAGAAACTTCACGTTCTCCTCTTTGGTGAGCGACTCTGGCGCTACGTATAGCATCTTGGTGCGACCCGAGATGACGTCGGTCTTCACCTTTTCTATAGCGGCGCGGGTAAGCGATGAGTTAAGGAAATGGGCTATGCCGTCATCTTCGGTAAACTGACGCATGGCATCTACCTGATTCTTCATCAAGGCGATAAGCGGCGAAATGATGATCGCCGTGCCCTCCGACATCACAGCCGGTAATTGATAGCATAGTGATTTACCACCACCTGTAGGCATCAATACAAAAACATCCTGCCCCTCAAGGAGAGTGGTTATAATTGCTTCCTGATTCCCCTTGAAGCTTTCGAAGCCAAAGTATTGCTTCAAGGATTCATATAGTTGCGATTTGTGGGCCATTTAAATTCCTGTAGCCTTTTTATACTTGTGTTACAAAGGTAATAAAAATTTATTATATCGCAACATAGTAATGCAAATTTTTTAATAAAAAAAGCTTCGCTCCACGCAATAGTCTTGGCGTAGAGCGAAGTATTATAATAAGGTGTTTAGCGGTTGCTATGCTTCGCCGAAATGGGCTTTTGCAAGCATAGTCTCCACATATTCTGCGGTGATGTCGAAGGTGGTGTGCTCTGATGTGGGGCCCTCAAACATGGCATCTACCATGATGGTTTCTACGATGGAACGTAGTCCGCGGGCACCGAGCTTATACTCGAGCGCTTTATCCACGATCTTATCCAAGCCCTCCTCGGTATAGTTGAGCGTCTTGCCATCCATCTCAAAGAGCTTCACATACTGACGTGTGATAGCGTTTTTCGGCTCTACAAGGATGCGGCGAAGTGCGTCTCTGTCGAGGGGTTCAAGGCTGGTGAGCACCGGCAAACGGCCTATAATCTCGGGGATAAGTCCGAAACTCTTGAGGTCCTGCGGGGTGACAAACTTCATAAGGTTGTCGCGCTGGTTGCGCTTATTGAGCTCGTTATGGCCGTAGCCTACCACGTGAGTGTTCAAGCGAGCTGCGATGCGACGCTCGATACCATCGAAAGCGCCGCCGCAGATGAAGAGAATATTTTTTGTATCCACGGCTATCATCTTCTGCTCGGGGTGCTTGCGGCCACCATTTGGCGGCACTAGCACGGTGCTACCCTCGAGGAGCTTCAATAGACCCTGTTGCACGCCCTCACCACTGACGTCGCGGGTGATGGAGGGGTTGTCGCTCTTGCGGGCTATCTTGTCGATTTCGTCGATGAAGACGATGCCTCGTTGCGCGCGGTCCACGTCGTAGTCGCAGGCTTGGAGCAGACGTGTCAGCAATGACTCGATATCCTCACCCACGTAACCGGCTTCGGTAAGCACTGTGGCATCTACGATGGTGAAGGGGACGTCGAGCAGTCGAGCTATGGATTTTGCGAGAAGAGTTTTGCCGGTTCCGGTCGGGCCGACCATGATGATATTGGATTTTTCGATCTCCACTTCATCTTCGCCGATACCTTTGTCATATTGCGACAAACGTTTATAGTGGTTATATACTGCCACTGATAAATATTTCTTAGCCTCCTCCTGACCGATCACATATTGGTCGAGGAACGCTTTTATCTCTTTAGGAGAAGGTACTCCTTTGCCGGATTTAGCGTTTGTGGCACCGGTATTTCTGCGTTTCGCCAATTGGTTGTCGCGGGCGTCGTCGATCATCTGGATACAATCTGTGCAGAGTGTAAGACCGTCAAAGACGCGAATCACCGGGGTGGCGTTGCTCTCAACGCTACCGCACATCATACATACTGCCGGGGTCTTTTTGGGCATATTCTATCTCGTGTTATTGCTGTTTATTGTTCTTTCTTTTTGGGGTTAACCAAAATTTTATCGATCATACCGTAGTCGAGGGCCTCTTGCGCTATCATCCAATAGTCGCGGTCGGCGTCAGCCTCCACTTTCTCCATGGGCTGTCCGGAATGGTCTGAGATGATACGATACAATTCATCTTTAAGTTTAAGTATCTCACGCGCTGTAATCTCGATATCGGAGGCTTGTCCTTGGATGCCGCCCATGGGTTGGTGTATCATCACGCGGGAGTGAGGCAGTGCGAAGCGTTTGCCATTGGCACCTGCCACCAAGAGGACGGCACCCATAGATGCTGCCATGCCGGTGCAGATGGTGGAGACGTCGCTCTGGATATACTGCATGGTGTCGTAGATGCCAAGACCGGCATATACGGATCCACCGGGGGAGTTGATGTAGATGTTGACATCCTTGCCCGGATCTACTGAGTCGAGATAGAGCAACTGCGCTTGGATGATGTTGGCAGACTGGTCGGTGACCTGAGTGCCGAGGAAGATGATACGGTCCATCATCAAGCGTGAGAAGACGTCGAGCTGAGTGACGTTGAGCTGGCGTTCCTCAAGGATGTATGGGTTCATATAGTCGGCAGTGGGAGCCACGGCTGCTGAGGTGGAGGTGAGGTTGGCAGCGGCAGCGGCGCCTACATATCGTGTATATTGGTCAAATGTATTGGAATTAATGCCGCAATGATGCACGGCATATTTTCTAAAGTCATTGTTCATAACGTGTTCCTTTTTTAATGTCGATCTATTGTGGTAACAAATATGTATCTGTCAACTATTTGAGGCAACAAATTTCATGCCATAAAAAATTGAAAAAATTAGGATGGAAACGAAATCGCATCGTCTCCATCCCAAGGTCAATCCATTTTTTCAATTTTCAAATAGAATCCACAAATCAATTAACATTCCATTATCTATCAACCTTTACTTGTCTGAATAAATTATTCAGCAGCCTTAAAAAGGTTGTTGAATTCCTCAACAGAGACAGTCTTCTCCTCTACGTGTGCTTTAGCACGGATAGCGTTGAAGAGTTTCTGCTCAATAGCTTGAGAAACGAGGCTTTCGCCGGCTTTCTTATCCTTCAGGATATCGTCTGCGTAACGCTCTACGACGTCCTCAGGAACGTTAGCCATGCCGTATTGAGCGAATTGGCTGCGCGCTACCATCTTGGCAACGGCTTTCACATCCTCTTTGTCGATTTTAATCTCGAGGTTGCGGCATACTGTATCACTGATGAGCTGCCATTTCAAACCCGGAACGAGTTTGGTGTACTCCTCGTCAACGTTCTCAGCGTTAACGGTCTCTGATTGACCCATGAGGTACTCTTTCAGGATAGCGTCGGGGAGTTCAAGCTCGCCTACGCGGTTGATGAGAGCCTCGCGTGCGTCGATAGAGAAACGATAGTTCTGATCGTTGGTGAGTTGTGCGGCAATCATATTTTTGAGTTCAGCGCGGTATTCCTCCTCGTTGTGGACTTTGTCCTCGCCAAACAAGTTTTTGTAGTATTCGTCGCCGAGCTCTGCGGGACGGAGCACCATGATTTCGGTGATATCCATTTGGAAATCGCCATGGTGAGCCTCAGCAGCCTCTTTCTCAATGTGGAGCATTGAGGAGAGCTCTACGGCGTTACCGTCGCAAGTAGCTGCGGGGTTGAAGCGGATAGCGGCACCGAGGTTTTTACCTACGAAGAGTGCTTTCTGATCCTCGTTTTTGAAGTAGCGGGGTGAAAGGATCGCGTTCTCTACTTTCAAGCCGTCCTCTTTCACTGTGCCATCTTCGTTGAGCTCTGTGAGGGTACCTTTTACAACGGCCTCAGCCTCTACGGTCTCGCCTTTCACTTGAGCGCCGTAACGGTTGCGGAGAGCCTCGTCTTGACGGTTGATCATCTCGTCGCTAACCTCGATGTTGTAGTAAGGTATATTGAGTGACTCATCTACAGCCACCTCTATTTCAGGAGCCAAACCCACTTTGAATTTAAACACCATCTCCTCGGCGTCGAGGTTGGGGAGGTTCTCGTTGTCAGCTACCGGCTGGCCCAATACTTTGAGCTCCTCTTTCTTGATGAAGTTGAAAAGCTCTTCGCTGATGGTCTTATCTATAACATCGTAGCGCACAGCTTGACCGTATTTCTTCACTACCATGGATTTGGGAGCGTGACCTGCTCTAAATCCGGGGAAGGAATGAGTCTTTACGAGCTGCTTGATTTGCTTTTCAATGTTGGCTTTAAAATCTTGCTCTTGCGCTACTATGGTGACTACACCATTCACATTATCGAGCTTATTAAATTCTACGTTCATTTTATGGTTTAATTAAGTGATTAAGTGGAGCCTGGATAAAGGCTATCTCAATTCCGTCTGCAAAGTTAGTTATTTTTTTCGACTCTACAAACTGAAGAATTTTTCAAAGACGTTGACCATAGATATATGGTCTTTGACGGAGGCAGTCTCGCGGGCTGAATGCATGGCCCAAATGGCGTTGCCCACATCTACGCCTGCTATGTCTATCTGTGCGGTGAGGATATTGCCCAGGGTGCTGCCTCCCGCTACGTCGCTATGGTTGACGAAGTACTGGCATTTCTCTTCTGCCGCCTCGCATAGGCTATGGAAGACGGCTGCTCCGTGAGCGTCGGTCATATACTTGCAGTTGGCGTTGATTTTCACCACGGGACCGCCGCCCATGACGGGATGGTTGGTGGGGTCGTACTTCTCGTTATAGTTGGGATGCCAAGCGTGGGCATCGTCGGCGGATACCATGAAGGAGGTGGCGACGCCGCGGATATAGCTCTCTTCGTCGCCGGAGACACGGCGCAGAATGCTCTTTAATATCGGGGAATGTGCTCCCTGCTTGGTGCCGGAACCGGTCTCCTCGTTGTCGAAGATGGCGATGACGCGGGTGGCGTCGCTATGTTTGTCGCACTGGCGGAGCATAGCCTCCAGCGACGCGAACGCCATGGAGAGGTCGTCGATGCGGCCAGATTGGAAATATTCATTGTTGACGCCTACGATATCGGCTTTATCGGTGGGATAAAGTGATAGCTCATAGTCGAGAATCTCGGCGGGCTCTATATTAAGGTGTGTGGCTACGATGGATTTCACCACACCGCCACGGGCCTTTAGCTCCGCGGTCTCTTCGGCGGAGAAATATCCCACCACGGGGAGCATATCCTTCTGCACGGAGAGCGGGTTGCCCTCGTTGACGGCGCGGTTGAAGTGGATAGCCAGGTGCGGGATGGTGGCGATAGGTTTCTTCAGGTCGATGATGCGTGTCTCGGGATGCAAAGGATCTTTGCCGCGGAGCATAACACGACCCGACATGGAGAGAGGACGGTCAAACCAGGTGTACATAATGCCGCCACCATATTTCTCTACGTTGAGGCGCACCACGCCACCTTCGCCATATATCTCGGCGTTGGGTTTTATCTTAAAGCAAGGGCTGTCGCTGTGTGAAGCAATAATGTGCACTCCCGACTCGGCGAAAGGCTTCTCCCCCACCACGAAGGCGAAGACGGCGGTATCGTTTTTCACCACGAAATACTTGCCATTGGGCTTAAGTTGCCAGGCATCCTCCATCTTGAGGTGAGTGAATCCTGCGTTCAACAGTTCTTTTTTTACCGTTTCCACTGCCATGAAATTGCAAGTGGAGGCGTCGAGCCAGTTTAGTAGTCGAGTTATCATTGTATTTATTTTTAGTTATGTTTTATTAATATTTTTTCAAATCAATTGGAGATAGATGCCTGCTACAAGTTATGCTCACGACGCAGATAATTGAGAGCGCGCAAGACGTTGCAGAGTGTCTGTCCCCAATAGGAGTCGAAGTTCTCCTTGCATGCGGCCAACGACTGCGCTATGTGCATACCGTCTGACTCCTTAATATTCAGCACACAGTTATAGACATCCTGGAAGATGTCTGCCAAGCCCTCCGCTATGGAGGCTGCCACCGGTGTGTCGGAGTATTTCATATCCTCCTCAAAGGTCTCGAGGTATGTGTCGTCGGCGCCGAGCAATGTCTCCACGCCGCGACGGATGCTTTCGTAGTAGTCCTCCTCCACATATTGTGGTAGATAATCGTAGGATGATATCTCATCCGACTCATCTATTTCCAGCTCCAGGAAGCCGAGATAGAGGCGTGGCAGCAGCGATAGTATCTCTGCCAGGAACTCATCTTTCTCCGCCTCGGGAGCATGTTGCACACTCACGCAATAGTTGTTGGCTAGGCTTATGAGCTGTGCATATTTTAATTCCGGTGCTGTTTCCATTTTTATCAGTTTAGTATTGGCGGCTCCTCAAGTCGGGTGCCGTAAATCTTAATCGCCAAACACGGGATCGTTGAGGATATCGGTGGCGTATGTGAGCAGGAAGTCGTAGTCCTTGGAGCGCAGATAGTGGCGTATGGACCTGACGTGCATCATATGGTGCAGGTCAGTGCCGATGAACGATACCATGCGGTTGCGCAGCAGCATCTCGGCATTCTTCTTGATGGCCTTGCCATAGTATCCGCTTAACGACAACAGGTTGACTTGGAACCTCACTCCCGCCTCATGGAGACGGTTGTAGCTCTCGGGATGTTCGATATAGAAGGGATATCTCTCGGGGTGCGCCAAGATAGGCTTAAAGCCATATTTCGACACTAGCTGGCTCATAAAGACGTCCAAGCCGAATGGCTCGCGTATCCATGGGTTCTCCACCAAGATATAGTCGCCTTTGAGGGGATAAGCCCGCCCCTCCTGCAGGTATGTGGTCAATAGGTCGTCTATGCGATGTTCCGCCGACACGTCCAAGCGCATATTGATACCTTTCGTTTCGGCGGCGTTCTTGAGCTGTGCAAAAGCGGCGTCGATGGTCTCGCGCGTGTTGGGGAACACCTCATCTGTTATGTGAGGTGTGATAATCATTTTTGTCAGGCCGATCTCCGACATCTCTGTCAACAGGCCTACGGCATCCTCCACGGTTGCTGCGCCGTCGTCAATGCCCGGACATAGATGTGAATGGATATCAGTATGAAAAAATAGAGGCCTTAATGGTTGTACTTTCTTCTTTTTAAAAATGCTGAACATATTATTAAATGTTTATATAGGGTTTTCCATAATTTGAATATAGGGCAGAAAATATACTGTAATCGTATGTTTGTGCATTTATAGAAGAGCATCAGGGCAGCGGCGCCACAACGGCGTCGCTACCTTGATGTTGGGGTATTTTATTTCACGTTAAGATCTTGGAGGATGTGGTCAATATGCTTCTCAGCTTGAGCCACGATAGCCTCGTATTGGTTCTTATCGTTCATCTCTTCGCGGACCTCGACATAGAATTTGATCTTAGGCTCGGTGCCGGAAGGACGGATAGACACTTTGTCGCCACCTTCGGTGAAGAACTGGAGCACATTGGAGGTAGTGGGGAAATCCATCTTCTCCACGTTACCGCTCACGAGGCAACGGTTGGTGAGATCGGAGTAGTCTTTTACTGCTACCAAGGGTGAACCGCCGAGGGTCTTGGGAGGATTCTCGCGGAAGTTTTTCATCATGGCGATGATCTCTTCAGCGCCGCTCTTGCCGGGACGAACCACGCTCACACCGCGTTCGCGTGAGAAGCCGTATTCGGCATAGATGTTGAGCAGGAGCTCATAGAGGTTCATACCTTTGTCGGCAGCCCAAGCAGCGATTTCGCACATCAAGGAGATAGCGGATACGGAGTCTTTGTCGCGCACGAAGTCTTGTGCCAAGAAGCCGTAGCTCTCTTCGCCACCACCGAGGTAGCGTGCCACGCCCTCATTCTCGCGCATCACGTTGGCAATCCATTTGAAACCGGTGAAGCAGTCGTAGCATTTGATGTTGTTGGCTTCGGCGATACGTTTGATAGTCTCAGTAGTTACGATGGTCTTCACGCAATACTCTTTGCCGGTGATTTTGCCGAGTTCTACGTTGCGTGTAATCAGGTAATAGAGGAAGATCATCGCGATCTGGTTGCCATTGACGAGCTGGTAGTTGCCCTCTTTGTCGCGGACTACGAGGCCGATACGGTCAGCATCGGGGTCTGATGCCAATACTACAGAAGCGCCGGTCTCTTTAGCCTTGGCGATACCCATGGCCATAGCCTCGGGGTTCTCGGGGTTGGGAGAAGCCACTGTGGGGAAGTCGCCACTCTGGATATCCTGCTCGGGAACGTGGATAACGTTCTCGAAGCCCCAACGTTTCAGGGAGTCAAAGATAAGCATTGAGCCTGTGCCGTGGATAGGGGTATAGACGATCTTCATATCTTTGTGGCGAGCGATGGACTCGGGGCTGAGTGAGAGTTGCTTGATCTCCTCAAGATATACGTTGTCGATGTCTTTGCCGATGATCTGAATAAGCTCTTTGCGGGGCTCAAATTTGATCTGATCTACGCTTGTGATGGCGTTGACGTATTCGATAGTCTTCACGTCGTGGGGCGCAATCATTTGGGCACCGTCGCTCCAATATGCTTTGTAACCATTATATTCTTTGGGGTTATGGCTGGCAGTCACTACCACACCGCTCTGGCATCCTAGTTTGCGGATAGCATAGCTAATCTCGGGAGTGGGACGGCAGCTGTCAAAGAGATACACCTTGATACCATTGGCAGAGAAGATATCGGCAGCCAATTCGGCAAACTTACGAGAATTGTTGCGAACGTCGTGTCCTACAGCAACTTTGATTTGGTCAAGATCCTTAAAGGTATCGTTAAGGTAGTTGGCTAAGCCTTGAGTAGCGGCGCCTACGGTGTAAATATTCATACGGTTAGTTCCGGCACCCATGATACCGCGCAAGCCGCCGGTACCAAATTCCAAATCTTTATAGAAGCTTTCTATAAGATTTGTCTTGTCGGCATCGTCAAGCATCGCTTGCACTGCCGCACGAGTCTCCGCATCGTAAGATGATGAGAGCCATTGCTGGGCTTTGGCCTCCACCATTTTCATCAATTCTTCGTTTTCCATAATTTGATATTTTGTTTGTCCTTAGGGTGTAATACTTTGCTTTTCCACACACTATCCAACCCTTAGAAATAGTATATGGTTATTTAAGATACAAAATTAATGATTTTTACTTAGAAATAGTCTATTTCCCTGCAAAAAATTTACTAATTTTGCACCCAAGTTCTATAGGTAGGGCAATTCAATAGAAATATTATAATAACATTTTTTAATTTATGGATTGGTTTATAAGCCTTTTAAGTCCCGAGACTACATCGCTTGCAAACTCTATCCTTCTCTACTCATTTGTCATATTTGCCGGCATTTATTTAGGGAAGATCAAGATTTTCGGAGTTTCGCTGGGTGTAACTTTCGTACTCTTCGTGGGTATCCTCATGGGTCACTTAGGTTACCATGTAGAGGAGAACACTCTACATTTCCTGCGTGAGTTTGGACTTATCCTATTTATTTTCTCAATCGGTATGCAGGTCGGCCCCGGCTTCTTCTCCTCCTTCAAGGAGGGTGGCATGAAGCTTAATCTGCTTGCCCTGATTGGTATTGGCCTCAATGTGGTAGTGATGGTAAGCATCTACTTCATCCAAGGTGGCGCTAACGGCGACACTAGCTTCACCCAGATGGTGGGCGTGATGAGCGGTGCTGTCACCAACACCCCCGGTCTTGGTGCCGCACAGCAAACAGTGCTCCAAGTACACCCCGGAGCAGATGTGATTTCTCAACAGATGTCTATGGGCTACGCCGCCGCGTACCCTCTCGGTGTGATCGGTATCATCGTCACCATGATCTTGGTCAAGAAGATTTTCCGCATCAACATCGACAGCGAGATCGCCGCCGTGGAGGATGATCAACACAGCTCGCAATTGGTGCCCCACATCGTCACTATGCGCGTCACCAACGACCTTATCGCCGGTCTTACGCTTGCCAAGCTACACACTCTCATCAGCTGCAACTTCGTTGTCTCTCGTGTGGAGAAACCCAATGGCAACGTGGTGATTCCTACCTCCGACACTACTCTTGAGCTTGAGGATGTGCTCCTATTGGTATGTTCCGTGCAAGACGAGGAGACCTTCACCCGCTTCATCGGTCCTAAGGTCGAGAAGAAATGGGAAGAGGTGCAGGGTCCTGTCATCTCACGCCGCATCGTAGTCACTAAATCTGAATACAATGGCGTACACCTAGGATCGTTGCGTCTCCGTCGCGGTTACACGCTCAACGCCACACGCGTCAACCGTGCCGGTGTGGATCTGTTGGCATCGCCCAACTTGCGTCTCCAGCTCGGCGACCGCATCACTGTGGTTGGTAAGCAAGAGGATATCGACCGCTTGGCACAGAAACTGGGTAACTCCCTCAAACGCCTCAACGAGCCGAACCTCATCACCATGTTTATCGGCATCTTCCTTGGCATCCTCGTGGGTAGCATTCCTTTGCAATTCCCCGGTATGTCAGTGCCTATGAAACTTGGTTTGGCAGGTGGCCCGCTCATCGTCGCCATCCTCATCAGTGCCTATGGCCATAAGTTCCACCTCATCACCTACACCAACACGTCGGCCAACCTGCTACTACGCGAGATTGGTATCTGCCTCTTCCTTGCCTCAGTAGGTATCGCCGCCGGTGAGAACTTCGCCTCTACGGTATTCAACGCCACCGGTGCCAAATGGGTGCTTTACGGCTTCCTCATCACCACTATACCATTGTTGGTGATCGGCATCATCGCTCGCTGGAAATTCAAAGTCAACTACCTATATATCCTCGGTCTTATGTCGGGATCCTACACTGATCCACCGGCACTCGCTTATGGTAACAAGGTAGCCAACAACGACGCTCCTGCAGTAGCATACTCCACCGTCTATCCGCTCACCATGTTTATGCGCGTGATAGTAGCCCAGGTGC
>CAZLJS010000025.1:0-14063 GCA_964559895.1 uncultured Sangeribacter sp. | reverse complement strand
GGAAAAGGAGCGGCTTAAATCAGGTCTTCGATGGTGTAATTGATGAAGTCGTTGTAGCGCTTGGCTTCGCGGATGAAGGGCTTCATGAGCTCTACCCTGTCGCGACGGAGAAAGAGCTCCTCGACGGAGTCGCTCCATGCTGTAAACTCGCGGGGCCGTAGATAGTCGATATGCTCCCAATCCTTGGGGAACCCTTTGGGCGCTGTCTTGAGCAGGTTGTCGCCTACGTGGGGATAACAGGCTTTAAATTCGGGGCTCTCAACGATGGATATGTATTCCTCTACGTCGTGGTATATGGCGCTGCGTATGTCGCGTATCATCTGTGGTGTGAGCCCTATATTCCCCGCACAGGCGATGCAGTGCCCCGGCTCTATGTGGAAATAGTATCCTGAGAGGGGGCTCTTCTTGCCGTAAGGGGGATTGATGAAGATGCCTATATGCCGTTTATACGGAGCTTTGTCGGGGGAGAAACGGGTGTCGCGGTATATGCGATAGGTGCAATCCTTGACGGAGAGCATGGCAGCGTCGGGCTCTACCTCCGCTACTGCGGCGATGAGCCGGTCGGCAAATGTCTCTACGGTGGCTTTTACTTCGAGATAACGCCCCTTGTTGGCGTCAAACCATGGCTTATTGTTGTTAGCCGCCAGTTCGCGTAGAAATTGCAATACCTGTTTCATGGCTATATGGTTTTTATTTCTTCATAGTGACGTGGCGTGAGCCGAGGCGGTATCCGTCGCAGAATACTTCCACGGTGTAGTCGCCCGGGGTGAGTGTGGTGTTCACGTCCCAATATACCGACACTTGGAGCTCGTTGTTGTCGTATTCGGCGTCGCGGCGCGCTGTGCAAGCGACGTTGCTACCATCGTATGAGCAGCTGACGCCACCACCTAGGAGCGATCCCTCGGGGGAGATGATGCGAGCGTAGAAGCTCTTCATGCCCGGGCTGGCGGTGTTGTTGGGCGATACGGTGAAGCTGACGCCCAGCTGTGTGGCTTTGGTGATATTCTTTTCAGACTTACCCTTCTTGTTGTATGCGGAGAGGGATAGTCCGGTGATATTCAGTTTTTTAGCTAGCTGCACGGTCTGTTTCAGCTCATTGTTGGAGGCGGTGGTCTCTGCTACCTGTGAGTTGAGTGCGTTGTTTTTCTCTTGCACGTTGGCAATCTCCTTCTTGAGGCCTTCGTTCTCCTCGCCAAGGCGTTGAATCTCAGCCAGGTAGTGCTTTACGATACCTTTGAGGGTGGTGATTTCAGCCTCTAGTTGGCGGATTTTCTCTTTGTTGGCGCTGTTGCTGCGTTTCTCCTGTTTGAGCTCCGCCATGAGTTGGTTCACGCGTTCGCGTGCTTCGTTGTATTGGTTCACCAGGGAGTCATCCTTGAGATATACCTGTTGTCCTTCAAACTGGTTGAACTCAGCTTGCAGTTGGTTGAACTCATTGGCTAGCACGAGCTGCTCGTTAGCCATGCGGAGGCTATCAGCCTCTACCATAGCTTGTTGGGTGGCGATGGACTGGCGGTTGTTGCCAACGATGAGCCACACAATCATTCCCACGAAGGCAAGCGTAAGGACGATGCCTGCTATGACGATATATTTTCCTTTATTATTCATGTAGGTATAGTTTTGTTGACCTAACGTCAAGACGATTAGTTTTCTAACTGCAAATTTACAAAATTAGTTTAAAATAGCAAAAGGGACCGCGCCAATCTGCCGGCGAAGTCCCTCTTTTATCAGGAATAATGGAAAAAATCTATCTAATATCCTCAGGTCTCGATATTAAAATAGGTTGAAATTTTTGATAACATTGATACATATAAAACTCAGGCATTGGTAATTGTAATATAAAACGTTGAATCAAGTATAATGAGAGGCGTTTCCACAATACAAATCAAGATTAAGAGTAAAAGGTTTACGCTTTATTCATTTTTTATTTAATTTTTCGCGTTTTATACCTTTATAACGTGAGGCCGGTAGAAAAGGTTTATGTTAAAATTGTTTTTAACGATAGTATAAATGTGAATGGTGCTGTTACTCTCTGATGTTGAGGAAGTTATGGAAAATATTGTTGCCGAAATTTGTGATAAAACTTTCGGGATGGAACTGCAATCCGAAGATTGGAAGGGACTCGTGGGATATGGACATGATATTTCCTTGCTCGTCGAACGAGGTGGCAATCAGCGATGAGGGGAGCGATGAAGGTTCCACCACCCAGGAGTGGTAACGGCCCACCACAGCGTCGGCGGGGGCGTCGTGGAGGAGTTTGTCGTCGGGGACCACAATATTCAGCGGGGAGACATGGCCATGGAGCGGCGCCTCCAGGTTCTTTAGTTTGGCCCCGAAATATTCTGCGATAGCTTGGAATCCGAGGCAGATGCCCAGGATGGGGTGAGTGAGCCAACAACGCTCTATCACGTCCATAAGCGCGCCTGCTTCGGAGGGGATGCCGGGTCCGGGCGACATAATCACCGAGTCGAAGTGCTCCAAGCGGGAGAAGGGGATGGCGTCGCAGTGATGCACCTCTATCTCCGGCGCTTTGCCGCGGACTGGTGTCTCGCGCACGCATTGGACGATGTTATATACAAATGAGTCGTAGTTGTCAACAATCAGAATTTTCATAATGCCAAAATTTACCACGAAATTACAAAAATTATTTGTAAGGGAGAAACAAAAATATTAAATTTGTAGCAAAATTTGATTTATTAGATGATTATCAATGCAGGTCTCCTCAAGGAGAGGATGAATAGGTATGGCAGTAAGGGTCTTCCATTTATCTGTGGTGTGGATTTTGAATTGAGCAAAGGCTTTTTTATATCCGACCCCATGGAGGCAGGTGATATACTGTGGGAGATAAACGGTGTCGGCAATCACAGCGAAGCCGCGTCGGCGCGCCATGTGGATGGTGATTTGCTAACGGTCACCGGTGCTGATGGTGTGGATAATTATTCCAAACGATTTGACGTCATACGCGGCGGATTGCTCCGCGGCGACAGCTTCCTCACCAACCTCACCGTAGCGACGAAGGTGGAGACACCGCTTACGCTTCAAGAGATATTCGAGCGTAGTAGCGCTCGATATAAGCTGCTTATACCCAATGAGTTTGTATGCTTCTCACCCGAGATATTCGTCAAGATTTCTCACGACAACAGCATCCACACCTATCCTATGAAGGGGACCATCGACGCCACTCTGCCCAACGCCGAGCAGCTCCTGCTTGATGACTACAAAGAGCTATGCGAGCACAACACCATCGTGGATTTGCTGCGCAACGACCTCAGCATGGTGGCGCAGCATGTGCGCGTGCGCCGCTTCAGATATGTGGAGAAGCTAGCCACGGACCATGGCGATATCCTCCAGACCAGCTCCGAGATTACGGGCAACCTATCCTCCGACTGGCATCGCCGCCTTGGCGACATCATCTTCGCGCTCCTTCCCGCGGGCTCCGTCAGCGGTGCGCCCAAACCTGCCACGTTGCGCCTGATACGTGAGGCAGAGGCGGCTCCGCGCGGGTGGTACTCCGGCATTATGGGATATTACGACGGCTATACCTTCGACTCAGCCGTGATGATACGCTGCATAGAGCAACGCAAAGATGGCTTGTACTTCCACAGCGGTGGCGGCATCACCGTCAACTCAGAGATGCAGAGCGAGTACGACGAGGTGTTGCAGAAGGTGTATCTGCCTATAAAATAGGGTGGTAGCGAGCCTTAAGAGAATGAAATTCATAGAGACGATACGTGTAGAGAATGGTGCCCCGGTCAACATTGAGGCGCACCTGCGTCGTATGCGCGCCACCGTCATGGAGGCGTATGGCGCTGAGCTGTCGTCGTCTGAAATATCTTCTGAAATAGTTGAAAATAGGCTTAAAGAGTGGGCGTCTGACGCCACCCTTCTTGCCGCCACGCTGAAATGCCGCATCATCTATGATAGGGTAGTGGAGAGCATCACCTTCGACCCCTACACTCCGCGACAAGTGCGCAGCCTATGCTTGGTGGAGGCACCCGCCGACCTCGACTATCACCTTAAATATCAGGACCGTAGCCGGCTCACGGAGCTACAGTCTCAACGTGGCGACTGCGACGAAGTAATCATAGTGCGCCGCGGCGTCATCACCGACACTTCCTATTCAAACCTGCTGATACATAGCGCGAAAGGCTTGTTGACACCGGCTTCAACACTCCTTAACGGCACCATGCGTCAATACCTAATAAATACTAAAAAAGTGACACCGGTGGAGCTGACACCCGCCGACCTTCTCCCCGACAATCCATTAGGAATTACTGCCGTTTCGCTCATCAACGCCATGTTGCCACCCGGGAGGGTAGCACCCGTCGCTGTTGAGAATATCAGAAAAAAGCAGTAACTTTGCGCCCCTAAATATTGGATATGAAAAAATTTCTTACAATGATGATGCTCCTTGCCGGAGCAGTGTCACTTCATGCCGAGGGGTATCAGGTGAACACATTCAGTGCTAAACAAACAGGTATGGGTCATACAGGCGTCGCTCAGAAGCTTGGTGCCGAGAGTATGATCTTCAATCCGGCAGGATTGGGCTATATGGAGAGTCAGGTAGATCTGTCGGGCAGTTTCACAGCCATCTTTCCTACGGCACACGCTACACTCAGCGACGGTAGCCGCTACACCACCAGCAACGATCCCTCCACGCCGTTGGGCCTCGGAGCCGCTTTCTCCATCTATCCCAACCTCAAAGCGGGTATCTCCTTCTACACCCCCTATGGCAGCGGCATCGACTGGACCGACAACTGGGCTGGCTCCGTGCTTAACCAGTCAGTGAAGCTCGCTACATACACCGTGCAGCCCACCATCTCATGGCGCGTCAACAAGAAACTATCCATCGGTGCCGGACTTATGCTCACCTGGGGCACCGTCGATCTGAATAAAGGCTTGGTGTCTGCCAATAGCCTTAACACCGTCTTGGCGGCTTCGGGCATGGACTATCGCTTTAATGGCGTCACCCCCGCCTCCGTCAACCTCAACGGCAAAGCCAACGTGGCTGTGGGCTTCAACGTGGGCGCCATGTACGACATCCTCGACAACCTCACCGTTGGTGCCTCTTTCCGCTCCAAGATGGGCATGAAAGTAGAGGCCGGCGACGCCACCGTCTCCTACGCCAATGAGGTGGCAACGGGACTCCTTCAGAGCCGTCTCGACCTCCTCAACGAGGCTAACTTCTCTGCCGAGATGCCCTGCCCCTACGTCTTGACCTTCGGCGTGTCGTATAAACCGATACAGAAGCTCACCCTCGCCTTTGACGCGCAGTTTACCGGCTGGAGCACATATAAAGACCTGGATATCAACTTCCTCAGCGAGCAGCTCGCTGCCTATAACCAGCACCTGGAGAAGAATTATCGCAACTCATGGACCTACCACGTAGGCGTGCAATATGCCGTCACCAACCGCTTGGACGTCCGTGCCGGTGTGATGATCGACACTACCCCTGTCAATGACCAATATTACAACCCCGAGACACCCGGCATGACCAAAGTGGAGCCGTCGGTAGGCCTCTCGTTCCGTCCCTTGAAAGGGTTCTCCATCGACGTAGCGTGCTTATACGTGGCAGGTTTGGGCAAGGATGGCGCCACCTGCAAATACAAGGACCTGCTGCTGGGTCAAGAGCTGGATTTCACCGCTGACTATAGCTTGCACGCAGTGATACCAACCATAGGTGTCAGCTACAGCTTTTAGGATAGAATAATTACTCGCAAAACAGCGGAAATATAGATAAAATATTCATATAAAAGGCTTATTTGGGGGCAAAACCCTTGACAAAGGGGCGTTTATGTTGTAACTTTGCAACGTTCGCTGCCGCGAGGCTATTACGCGACGAGAAGAAATGAAGAACCCCAAAGAAGTGAAACTCTCACGGGGGGCTGTGCATCTGACCACATTGGTCAGCGTCAGCCTCCTTTTGCTCATTATCGGTGCCGTATCTTTGTTGGGTATAGCTGCCGGGAGCGAGACACGTAGGCTCAAAGAGAACGTTGAGCTGAACATAGTAATGTGTGATACAGTAACAGATGCGCAGGCTGCCACCGTCATGGAGGGCTTGCGTGTCAAACCATATATCAACACCATAAAGCTGATCGACAAAGTCACGGCGCTGAAAAATTGGACCGAGGACACGGGCGAGGACCTGGAGGAGCTGTTTGGCTTCAATCCCCTCTCACCGGAGATCACCTTCACCCTCAAGGCCGACTACGCGTCGCCGGTGAGCGTGGAGAAGATATGCGGCGAGCTGCGTAAGCTCCCCGGCGTGGCAGAGGTGGCGGCACCCGACGCGTCGATGGTCGATGAGATGAACAAACATATCACCCATGTGATTATAGCATTGGGTGGCGTGGCGTTGCTCCTGGTGGTGATATCCTTTGTGCTGATAAACAATACGGTACATCTCTCGATCTATTCCAAGAGATTTACCATACACACCATGCAGCTGGTAGGCGCCACCAATGGATTTGTGCGTCGCCCGTTGCTAAAGAGCAACCTCATAGTAGGTATCCTGGCGGGAGTGATTGCCTCCGCGATATTAGCCGGATTGCTCGCCTCTACCGACTCGTTGTTGGTGGAGAACATCGCCAAGTACGTGCCATGGGAATGGGCCTCGATGGTCTTTGGCGCGTTGGTGGTGGCAGGTGCGTTGATATGCGTGTGCGCTGCTTACGTCTCCGCCACACGTTATCTGCGCAAAGACTACGATGAATTATTTAAATAACAGACCGGCGACGGTCACTAAACGTTATATATGGCAATAGAAGAGATCAAACAGGCAGGTAATAGGGCTGCGTCCAACGACAACACACGTCCCTTTACCCGCAAAAACATATACCTGATGGGAGGGTGTGTGGCGCTGATAGTGATAGGCTTCCTGCTCATGCTGGGAGGCGGTTCATCGGTAGAACAGGGCTTTAACCCCGACATCTTTAGCGCGCGACGCATCGTGGTGGGCCCCACCATCACCTTCCTCGGCTTTTTACTCATGGCTTTCGCCATCATTTATCAACCCAAGAAAAGAAACTAAAGAAACCGACGATGATGATGAGCGCGGGCGGTGCCTTAGCACATCATCATTACCCTGTATAAAGATATGGAATGGCTTGACGCTTTAATACTCGGCCTGGTGCAAGGATTGGCGGAATATCTGCCCATCAGCTCCAGCGGCCACCTGGAAATTTTCCGTACTTTGTTGGGAATATCCATTCCCAAAGACCAGACCCTACTCTTCGACGTGATGGTCCATGCCGCCACCGTATTGAGTACTATCGTAGTGCTTCGCAAGATGTTTGCCAAGCTATGCAAGAGCTTCTTCACCTTCAAGCGCGACGATGATTTCTACTATGTATGTAAGATATTGGTGTCCTGCATACCAATCGGTATCATAGGATTATGCTTCAAAGATGCCGTGGAGGAGTTCTTTGGCGAAGGCCTCACAGTGGTAGGCGTGTGTCTATGCGTCACCGCGGTGTTGTTGGCATTTGCATATTACTCAGGCATCAACCGCGCCACCAAGCAGCCTGTATCGCCCCAGAAGGGACGTCCTATCGGGTGGGTTGACGCGTTCGTGATAGGCTGTGCGCAAGCCTGCGCGGTGTTGCCCGGATTAAGCCGTAGCGGCACCACCATCGCCACAGGTATCCTGCTGCGCAACAAGCGCGGCGAGGTGGCATCCTTCTCCTTCCTGATGGTAGTGCTCCCCATCCTTGGCGAGGCGCTGCTCGACGTCAAGAAGATAGCCGGAGGCGAGCTGGGAGCGATGGACTCCTCAAGCCTCAATATCACAGCATTGATAGTAGGTTTCATAGCGGCATTCATCGTGGGTTGCATGGCATGTCGCTGGATGATAGATTTAGTGAAGAAAGGCAAGCTTATATGGTTTGCCGTGTACTGCTTGATAGTAGGCGTGGTGTGCCTTATCTTCCAATAAAAGAACCCAAAGATTAACCCTTAACTATTAGATATCCCTTGGACTTAATAACAGGAGAGATAATAGCTATCGATAAGCCACTAAAGTGGACATCGTTTGATGTGGTGAAGCGCGTCAGGGGCGCGATACAGCGCCGACTAGGGGTGCGTAAATTCAAGGTAGGCCATGCCGGCACGTTGGACCCGTTGGCGACAGGCGTGCTTATCATCTGCACCGGCAGAGCCACCCGCCGCATCGAAGAGTTACAAAACGGCACTAAAGAGTATATCGCACGTATATGCCTAGGCGCCACAACACCCAGTTATGATCTGGAGACGGAGGTCGATGCTACCTTCCCCACAGAGCATATCACCGAAGAGATGGTGAGAGAGCTGTTGCCGCAGTTCACGGGCCACATCATGCAGGTGCCCCCTATCTTCTCGGCAGTGAAAGTGGATGGCAAACGCGCGTATAAATATGCCCGCACAGGCGAAGAGGTGGAGCTCAAAGCAAAGCCTCTGAAAATAACAGAAATGGAGCTGCTGTCGTTCTCGCAGCAAGAGATAGAGGTGAGGATCGTCTGCAGCAAAGGCACGTATATCCGCGCATTGGCACGCGATATCGGCGAGGCACTCCACAGTGGAGCGCACCTCACCGCCTTACGACGTACGCGTGTAGGCGACCATGACCTGCACCGCGCCCTCTCTTTGGAGGAGGCCTTGGAACGCATTGCTACCGAGGAGCTGTCCTTCCCCGAAGATTACAAGTTAAATGAGACATCAACAACAGATTTATCTAAACAAGAGAAGTAATCGATGAAACTATCACAATTTAAATTCAAATTGCCTGAAGACCGGATAGCACAATATCCGGCGCCCGTGCGCGATGAGAGCAGGCTGATGATAGTTGACGCTCGCACAGGCACTATTGAACATCGCATTTTTAAGGACCTTATAAACTATTTCGATGAGGGAGATGTGTTAATATTCAACGATACCCGCGTATTCCCCGCCCATCTATATGGCCGCAAGGAGAAAACCGGTGCCGTCATTGAAGTGTTTCTGCTCCGTGAACTCAATGAAAACAACAAATTCTGGGATGTGCTGGTAGAACCCGCCCGCAAGATTCGCATCGGCAACAAGCTATATTTCGGCGACGACGACTCGATGGTGGCGGAGGTGATAGACAACACCACATCGCGAGGCCGCACACTGCGTTTCCTCTACGATGGCCCCCACGATGAATTCAAGGAGGCACTCTACGCCCTTGGTTCCGCACCACTGCCCGACTATATAAAGCGCCGCGCCACCGCTGAAGATGACGAACGATACCAGTGTATCTTCGCCGAGAAAGAGGGCGCCGTGGTAGCACCCGCTGCCGGTCTGCACTTTAGCCGTGAGCTACTCAAACGCCTCGAAATCAAAGGCGTGGAGCAAGCATTCATCACACTGCACTCCGGTCGTGGCAACTTCCGCGACATAGATGTCGAAGACCTCACGAAACATCACATGGACTCCGAGAACATGGAAGTGGGACCGGAAGCTGTGAGAATCGTCAACGCCGCCAAAGACCGCGAGGCTCGCGTTTGCGCTGTCGGCACCTCCGTGCTGCGCGCCGTCGCTACCTCGGTTTGCATGAACGGCCATATCATGGAGTATGAGGGCTGGACCAACAAGTTCATCTTCCCCCCTTACGACTTCACCGTATGCCAGTCGCTGATATCCAACTTCCACCTGCCGCTGAGCACCATGCTCATGATGGTATGCGCCTTCGGTGGTTATGACCTCGTGATGGAGGCCTACAACACCGCCGTAAAAGAGGGCTACCGCTTCGGCGCGTATGGCGACGCCATGCTCATCCTCCGTTGATGACAAGGACCCAGAGTGGCATCTAATAAAGAAAAAACAACATAAACAACAAATTACAAAAATAGACAACAATTATGGCAACATATCTAACCCAAGAGGGCTTCAACAAAAAAATGGAAGAGTTGGCAGCCCTGGAGGCACAACGCCCCGCTATCAAACAAGCTATCGCTGAGGCTCGCGACAAGGGTGACCTCTCTGAGAACGCCGAGTATGACGCTGCCAAAGAGGCGCAAGGAATGCTCGAGATGAAAATCTCCAAAATCAAAGAGATTATCGCCACTGCACGCATCATCGACGATAGCAAACTCAACACCGAGCAGGTGCAAATCCTCAACAAGGTCACTATCCGCAACACCGCCAACAAGATGACTATGACCTACTCCATCGTCACCGAGAACGAGGCCAACTTGCGCGAGCATAAAATCGCATCCAACACCCCTATCGCTCAGGCTCTTATCGGCCACAAAGTAGGCGACGTGGTGCAAGTGAAAGCTCCTGCCGGAATGATCAACTTCGAAATCGTTAAAATCGAAATATAATGACTCTCTTTTCACGTATTATCGCCGGTGAGATACCCTGCTATAAGATCGCCGAAGATGACCGCTTCTTCGCCTTCTTAGACATCAATCCGGTCAACTGGGGCCACACGCTGGTGGTGCCCAAGCAGGAAACGGACTATATCTTTGACATCGATGACGAGCAGCTTGGCGCGATGATGGTCTTCGCCAAACGTGTCGCAGCAGCCATCAAGAAAGCGATGCCCTGTCGCAAGGTAGGCATCACCGTCCTCGGCCTCGAGGTGCCTCACGCTCACATCCATCTCGTGCCTTTGAAGGTGGAGGGCGACATGAACTTCCGCAACAAAATCGCTGATCCCGACCCCGAGAAGATGAAGCAGATCGCCGAAGCCATCTCCTCTAACTTTGAATAGCAGACGGTCTGGTAATCGGTTAATTATTAACATATTAGAGTTTTGCGATAGCAAGACTTTAGCAAAAATACACGCCTCATGATAGCAGAAAACTTTATCAAGATATATGAGAAGAGTTTCCGTAAGCACTGGAAACGCCCGGCGGTGTCTGATTATTCCACCGGCAAGATGCAAACCTATGGTGATTTGTCGGAGCGCATCGCGATGACGCACCTCTTCTTTGAGCAGCTGGGCATCAAGCCCGGATGCAAAGTAGCTATCAGTGGCAAAGACAGCGCCGACTGGGTGGTGACCTACATGGCCATCGTTACCTATGGCGCCGTGGTGGTGCCTATCCTGCCGGACTTCAATCCGGTGGATATCACCCACATCGTCAATCACAGTGACGCCGAGCTATGGTTCGTCAGCGACCAGATATGGGAGCATATCGACGCCGAGCACCTCGTGGGGGTGAAAGCCGTCATGTCGCTATGTCGCCAGTCGGAGTGCCTCTTTGAGCGCAAAGGACACAACGTAGGGCTGAAGATAGCCATGTTGCCCAAGCTCTTCAAGAAGAAATATCCCAACGGCTTCGGCCCCGACGACGTGAAATATATCCACCGCGACAACTCAGAAATCGCCGAGATAAACTATACCTCGGGCACCACCGGCTTCTCCAAAGGAGTGATGCTCACCGCCAACAGCCTCGCCGGCAACGTCATGTTTGGCATCAACGAGCGCATCTACACCCCCGAGTCTGCGGTGCTCTGCTTCCTGCCGTTGGCACACGCCTTTGGCTGCGCCTTCTATCTGCTCACACCATTGGCAGAGGGCTCACACGTGGTGATATTGGGCAAGACACCCTCGCCCAAAGTGCTGCTGAAAGCCTTCGCCGAGGTTAAGCCGCACCTCATCCTATGCGTGCCGTTAGTGCTGGAGAAGATCTACAAGAACTATATCCGTCCGCGTCTCGAGGAGGGTAGAGTCAAACGACTGCTCGCCCTGCCCTTGGTGCGCAACCTGGTATATTCCAAGATACGCAAGACGATGATAGAGCTCTTCGGAGGCCGTTTCATCGAAGTCATCGTGGGTGGCGCGCCCCTCAACCACGAGGTGGAGGAGTTCCTCAAGAAAATCAAATTCCCCTTCACCATCGGCTATGGCATGACCGAGTGCGGACCTCTCATCAGCTATACCTACTGGAAAGATTTCGTGCCCGGCTCATCGGGCCGCACCCTCCCCACCATGGAGAGCAAGATTATGAGCGCCGACCCGGAGCATATCCCCGGCGAGATATGCGTGCGTGGCGAGAATGTGATGGTAGGCTACTACAAGAACCCCGAGGCATCGTCGCAAGTGCTTGACGCCGAAGGATGGCTATGGACCGGCGATATGGGCACCCGCTCCGCCGATGGCACCCTCTTCCTCCGCGGCCGTTCCAAGACGATGATTCTCTCCGCCTCCGGACAAAACATCTATCCCGAGGAGATAGAGGCCAAGCTCAACAATATGGCATACGTGGCAGAGAGCCTCGTGGTAGAGCGCAAGGGCCGCCTCGTGGCGCTCGTTTATCCCGACTATGCCGCACTCGACGCAGATGGCATTAAGACACAAGACATGGATAAAGCCATGCAGGGCGTGTGTGCCGACCTCAACAAGATAGTGGCGCCGTATGAGCGCATATCCTCCATACAGCTCATCCCCAATGAGTTTGAAAAGACCCCCAAGAAGAGCATAAAGCGCTTCCTTTATACTCAGTAATTTAAATAGAGATATAACATAATGCGAGCAGCATATTTCACCTTAGGCTGCAAACTCAATTTTGCAGAGACCTCTGCTATAGGTACAATATTGGCGGAGCGTGGCGTGGAGCGCGCCAAAGAGGGCGAGACTCCGGATATATGTGTGGTCAACACCTGCAGCGTCACCGAGACTGCCGACAAGAAATGCCGTCAGCTTATCCACCGTTTGGCTAAGAAATACCCCGACGCAACTATCGTCGCCACAGGCTGTTATGCGCAGCTCAAGCCTGCCGAGGTGGCAGCCCTCGACGGTGTCGATATCGTGTTGGGCAGCAACGATAAGCTCAAGATAATGCAGTTTATCGACCTATGGCTCAGCAGCCACGAGAAGCAGATCGCCGTCACCCCCATGAAGGAGATGCGTGAGTTTGTGCCCTCCTGCGAACGCGGCGACCGCACCCGCTATTTCCTTAAAGTGCAAGACGGCTGCGACTATTTCTGCTCCTATTGCACCATCCCCTACGCGCGTGGCAGAAGCCGTTCGGGTAGCATAGAGTCGCTGGTGGAGCAAGCACAGCACGCCGCGGAAAACGGCGGTAAAGAGATTATCCTCACCGGTGTCAACATAGGCGACTTCGGCAAGCATACAGACCATAACTTCTTTGACCTCATACGCCGTCTCGACGAGGTGAAGGGGATAGAGCGCTACCGCATCTCCTCCATCGAGCCTGACCTGCTCACTCACGAGATAATAGACTGGGTGGCGAAGCATAGCCGTGCCTTCATGCCTCACTTCCACATACCCTTGCAGAGCGGCAGCGACGCCGTGCTCAAGCTCATGGGCCGACACTACGACACAGCCCTCTTCGCCGACCGCATCAACATGATTAAGGAGTGCATCCCCGACGCGTTTATCGGTGTGGATGTCATCGCCGGACCGCGTGGCGAGACCCCCGAGGAGTGGGAGAGGAGCTATCGCTTCATCGAGAGCCTCCCCATCACGCGCCTACACGTCTTCCCCTACAGCGAACGACCCGGCACGAGAGCATTGTCGCTTGACGGTGTGGTGTCGCAAGAGGAGAAACATCGCCGCGTGAAGATGCTTACTACCCTGAGCGACAGTAAGTTGCATGAATTTATGACCTCGCAGCTGGGCATGGTGCGCAAGGTGCTATGGGAGCAGACACGCGCAGGTCTCGTCAAGGGCCTCACCGACAACTATTTACGTGTGGAGGCGATGGGGGACAACAAGAAACCCAACACCTTCGACTACGTGCGCCTCGACCGCTTCCAAGATGAACTGGTCACCGGCTCTATCATTTAGCTTCAAATCAACAGAATGGACAACAAACTATTTCCGGCGCCAACGCCCAAGCTGTCGCAGCGGATACTGCTGGCACCACTGGGCGCCCTGTTGTGGCTGGTGGCTCGTTTGCCGCAATGCGTGAGCCATCTCCTCGCCGACATCGTGGCGTGGTTGGCTGGCAGCGTGATCCATTACCGTCGCCGCATAGTGCGCCGCAACCTCGCCGACTCCTTCCCCGAGAAAAGCGTCGAGGAGCTGCGTGCCATAGAGAAGGGGTTCTACCGCAACCTCGCCGACTATTTCTTCCAGACCATACGCTTCA
>CAZLJS010000024.1:0-14225 GCA_964559895.1 uncultured Sangeribacter sp. | reverse complement strand
TCGAGTCACCTCACCCCGACAGAGGAGCTGAGATTCAATCTCGGCTTCTCTTTTTTTATGCTTGGCAATTAGGGTCAAAGGTAGGGCTCCACAATGGCTAAAGATTTGGCAAAGGACGGCTCCGCAAGGGCTAAAGACTGCTTCGCGATAGCTAAAAGCAAAAGAAAGATCTTTTGAACAGAACAGCTCCGCAAGGGGAATGCGGCTCCGCAAGGGCTAGGATCGGCCTTTAACTGTAGGGCTTGAAAGCTAGCCCGGCTATCTTAACTGCCGGGTTGCCATCCCTTCCCATCTGTGGCTCTTGCAGCGAGCCGCGGCTTGGGTAGCTAGCAGGCTTGGTAGCTATGGCTCTTGCATGATTCGAAAATTTGGAGTATTTTTGCAGTGAGTTATAGCATTAGATTTTACTTACTAATTTTAATGCCTGACATCACCTTTCAATCTAAAGCTTATACGAAATGTTGCAACTATTTACAACTGATATCTACAATACAGTGCTTATCGTGATGGGGGTGCTCGCCGTGATCGTCTTCATCGCCTTGCAATGGATCGAAGCCCCCTACGGCATGGCGTTTCGCAAAGGATGGGGACCGTCGGTCAATAACCGTGTGGGCTGGATAGCCATGGAGGCGCCCGCGTTCATCGCCATGCTATGGCTGATGCTAGCATCGCCGCGGCTGTCGTCGCTGACCTTCACCTCGCTCACCGCCTTTATCCCCATGGTGATAGCGCTATTGTTTCTCTTTCACTACTTCCAGCGCTCTTTCATCTTCCCGCTGCTGATGCGTGGCAAGAGCCGTATGCCATGGGCGATAGCACTCATGGGCGCTCTGTTTAACATCATCAACGCATATATGATAGGGGGTTGGCTCTTCTACCTCTCCCCGGAGGATTACTACGAGCCGGTGGCACAGTTGCTCTGTGGCGATTTCAGCGTGGCGGTAACGTCACCATTACCGATAGCCTTCATAGCCGGACTGCTGATATTCTTCCTTGGCATGGCTATCAATTGGCAATCAGACTATATCATCCGTCACCTGCGCAAACCGGGAGAGACCGGACATAAGATACCGCGTGGCGGCATGTATGACTACGTCTCCTCGGCAAACTATCTGGGCGAAATCATCGAATGGTGCGGCTTCGCCATCATCTGTTGGTCCTGGGCTGGTGTGATGTTCCTGCTATGGACCTGCGCCAACCTAGTGCCCCGTTCCGCTAAGATTCATCAACGATATATCAACGAATTTGGGGATGAGTACCGCTCGCTGAAGCGTCGTCGCATCTTCCCCTTCATCTATTAGCCTTCAAAAATGACCGTTATGAAAAATGAAGAAAGCACAGTCGGCTATCCCGACTCAAAACTATTCACACCGGCGCAGATAGGTCCGGTGACACTCCGTAACCGCACTATCCGCAGCGCTGCCTTCGAGGGCATGGGCCGCGACAACGGTCCCACGCAGATGCTACACGACTACCACGAGAGCGTGGCGCGTGGCGGTGTGGGTATGACCACCGTGGCCTATGCGGGCATCTGCCGCTCGGCATTGTCGTTCACTACGCAGCTATGGCTACGCCCCGAGATAGTGCCCGACCTGAAGAAAATCACCGACTCGATACATAGCCACGGCGCCAAGGCCTCCATACAGATAGGTCACTGCGGCAATATGACGCACCGCAGCACCGCCGGAGGGACGCCTGTGGGCGCCTCTACCGGATTTAACCTCTATTCCCCCACGTTTGTGCGCGGACTGCGCAAGGATGAGCTGCAGGAGCTCGCTGTGCAGTTTGGCGACGCTGTACGCACCGCACGCGACGCCGGTTTTGACTGCGTAGAGGTGCACGCCGGGCATGGTTACCTCATATCGCAATTTCTCTCGCCATATACCAACCACCGCCACGACGAATTTGGCGGCACCCTCGACTCGCGTATGCGCTTCATGCGCATGGTGATGGAGGAGGTGATGAAGGCGGCAGGCAGCGACATGGGCGTGCTCGTCAAGACCAATATGCGTGATGGCTTCAAGGGTGGCCTGGAGATAGATGACTGCGTCACCGTGGCAAAGGAGCTGGAGCAGCTCGGTGCTCATGCCCTGGTCCTCTCAGGAGGTTTCGTCAGCAAGGCCCCGATGTATGTGATGCGCGGCGAGATGCCTATCTATTCCATGACCTACTATATGAAGCAGCTGTGGCTCAAATATGGTGTGCGCATGGTGGGTAAATATATGATACCCAAGGAGCCGTTTCGCGAGCTCTATTTTCTCGATGACGCCAAGCGTTTCCGCCGTGAGCTGAAGATGCCGTTGGTATATGTAGGGGGCGTGGTGAGCCGCGATGGTGCCGAGACGGTGCTCAACGAGGGGTTTGAGTTCCTGCAGATGGGCAGGGCGCTACTCAATGACCCGGAGTTTGTGAACCATATGAAGCAGGGCTGTGAGCGCTGCGGATGTGACCATGTCAACTATTGCATCGCCAGGATGTATTCGCGTGAGATGGCTTGCCATAAGCATCTGGACAACCTCCCGCCGAAGATACTCCGCGAGATAGAAGAGATAAAAGCGCGTGATGCCAAGATGAACTAACCCGTCACGCAGAGATGATTATGAAGGGTGAAAATTTAACCGGTAAATGGGCTGTAATCACAGGAGGTAGCAGCGGCATCGGCCTGGAATATGCCAACACGTTGGCGCGTCGCGGTGCCAACATCCTGCTCATCAGCAACCAGCCCGAGGAGTTGAAACGGGAGCGTAGCCGCCTCATAGCCGATTTCCACGTGAAATGCTATGAGCTGAATATGGACCTCACATCGCCCACCGCTGCCAACGATGTCATAGCGTTTATGGAGCAGAACTGGATAGAACCGTATATCTTCATCAACAATGCCGGCATTTTTAGCTTCGGCGAGGTGGTGGATACGCCGTTGGCGAAGATCGCGGTGTATATCAACCTGCATATCCGTGTGGTGACGGAGTTGTCGCGCATCATCGCCAAGCGCATGGCCGCGCAGGAGGCGACGGGACGTGCCAAGGGCTACATACTGAATATGTCCTCTATGTCCTGCTGGATGCCCATGCCCGGCATCGCGCTGTATAGCGCCACCAAGGCGTATATCCGCACCTTTACCCGCGCGTTGCACTATGAGATGCGCGACGCCGGTGTGAGAGTGATGGTGTGTTGCCCGGGAGGTATCGCCACCGATCTCTTCGGATTGCCGCCCAAGCTGATGAAGCTGGCGCTGAAGCTACATGCCGTGGATACCCCCACGAGCTTCACCGAGAAGGCGATAAATAAGTTGCTAAAGGGTAAGAAACAGTATATCAATGGATTCCTAAACCGTCTGACGATTTTCTTCGTTGGGGTGATGCCCACCTCGGTGAGAATGCTTATCAAACATAAGATGTTGGACAAGGGTATAAAAGTGAAGATGTGATGCAGCAATATATAGTAGTCACGGGCGCCACGGGTGCCATAGGATATGAGATCACAAAGGCCCTCCTGCAGAAGGGTGAGCGCGTGGTGATAGCGTGTCGCAATGCGGCGAAAAGTGATGCCGTGGCGGAGCGCTTGCGCGGTGAGGTGCCCGATGCTGTGATACTCGCCGCCACGTTGGACCTCGCTAGTGAGGATAGCGTGCGCAGTTGCGTGGAGGCGATAGCGGCTCTAGGCGTGGAGGTTAAGGGCTTGATCAACAACGCAGGCATTATGAACCGCCGTTACCTTACCGACAGTCAGGGCCGCGAACTGACCATGGCTGTCAATTATCACAATACTAAGCTATTGACGGAGCTGATGTTGCGCCGATTTGCTACGATTAGAAGGGTAGTATTTACTACATCGTTGACGCGCTATATGCATGGCAAGGTGAAGAGCGTGGAAGTGGATGCCGCACACTTCAGCCAGTTGGGTACTTACGGACTATCCAAGAGTGCTATTACCGAGTATGCCTCCTCGTTGGCGCAGAGCGGTAGGGTGGAGGTCAATTGTGCTGACCCTGGTGTGGTAGATACCGGCATGATAACCATGCAACGCTGGTATGACCGTCTGGCAGATGTTGCGTTCCGTCCCTTTATCCGCAAACCGCGGCAGGGTGCCATACCGGCGCTGAGAGCCTATTATGAGCCGGTGGCGTCGCTGATATATTGTCGCAGAAGAGTACACAAACTGATTAAGAAATAACACAGCCTATGCCGCGAATTTTTCTAGTAGGGAATGCAGCTGCCGGTAAGACTACCTTCGGCAGAGCGTTGTCGCGTCATCTCCATCTGGAGTTTATCGACCTGGACGCGTATATAGAGAACCGCTTCCACACCACCATCAACGCCATCTTCGCCACGCATGGTGAGGAGCATTTCCGCAAACTGGAGTCGTCGATGCTGCATGAGGTGGGTGAGTTTGAGAATGTGATAGTGGCGTGTGGTGGAGGCACCCCCTGCCATTTCGATAATATGGACTGGATGTGTGGTCATGGCACTACGGTATGGATACAAGCCACAGCGGCGCGCATCGTGGCGCGGCTGATGCGTAATCGCAGCAAGCGCCCTATGTTTCGCGACCTGGATGAGGCGCAGATAGAGGCGAAGGTGGTGCAGATGATGCAGCTCCGTGAGCCTTATTATAGCAAGGCGCAGATACATTTCTCCGGCGAGGAGCTGGAGACGCGCCATGAGATACAGCGAGCAGTAGAGGCCTTTGTCGCCGCGCATCCACTGCAATAACCGAAGCCTACGGCTCCGGCACCGGACGATAGAAAGAGCCTCTTTTTCCTTTTTTACCCTCATTTTGAAGTGTACCACAGAGTTAGCCACAAAACTTTGGGGTGCGTTCACTTTAACCCCGCAGAGCCTTTTTAGCGCTTGCGGAGCTTGCCTGCTAAGCCCCGGACTATAAAAACAAAAAAGAGCTTCCCGAAGGAAACTCTTTCTGTACAGAAAGTGGGACTCGAACCCACACAGCCGATAAGGGCCAAAAGATTTTAAGTCTTTCGTGTCTACCATTCCACCATTTCTGCATCCATCGAAGTTTGTGAGCCGACGCTTCGGCTTTTTCGACGTGCAAAGTTAAGAATTTTGTGCGAATCGGACAAGTTTTGTCGCTGTTTTTTATCAACCCTTGTATATACTCGCATTTTAGGATGTTATCCGGCGATGCTGCCGCAGTGCAAAATACCCTTGAAAATGGTGATATTTTTTCTGTAAATTTCTATATGTGGTTTATATTTAGCCTCAAAACTGTTGATAACCGGAAATGCTGTTTATAAGTAGTATATAAGGATTGTAAGTTGCAGATAATCAAGTGTTACGTAAATCGTTGACGTATATGAAAAAATGGTGTAAATAGATATAAATCTATTAATAAGAGTTTATATTAGGCGTTACAACGAGGATAACTTGGAAGAAATTGACATAACTTTGCATCGGATAAAAAATTCCACGGTTTATATATTCAATATGTTCTGTAGGTAGATAGTGAAAATAACTATCATATATTAGGTAAAAAGGATTGTATTTAGGTTTTGAGAAAAACAGCAATCGCTGAATGATTGCATATCATTATTGCAGTTTTTTTAGTAAATATATATTAAGAAACGACATCTTTAGGTTCAACAATAAGGTCTGAGACTTGCAGTCTTGGACTTTATTATTTTGTATCTGTAAAGCGTTAAATTTCTGACAATTATATGTATGTGAAAAAAAATATGTAAATTTGCAACTATGATTACCATACGCAGCGCAAAGTTTGAGATAAGTAATCCGGGCTATAAGAAGTGTCCGGATGTGACCGTGCCTGAATATGCCTTCATCGGGCGTAGTAACGTAGGTAAGTCCTCGCTAATCAACATGTTGGTTGGGAAGAAGGGACTTGCCAAGACGTCGCAGACACCGGGAAAGACACTTCTCATCAACCATTTCTCCATCAACAACGGGGAGTGGTATATCGTGGATTTGCCGGGTTACGGCTATGCGGCGCGCGGGAAGGCACAGCGTGAGGCGCTGAAGAAGCTCATCGACGAGTATATCCTTTATCGCGAGCAGATGACATTGCTGTTTGTGCTCATAGATATCCGTCATGCCCCTCAGAAGGTGGATCTGGACTTTTTTGACTGGATAGGGGAGAACGGCATCCCGTTTGCCATCATCTTCACCAAAGCGGATAAGCTGGGTCCCGTGGCAGCGCAGCGCAACGTGGATGAGTATAAGCGTCGGTTGCTGACGCAGTGGGAGGAGTTGCCTCCGATATTTGTCACCTCGTCGGAGCGCGGTAGCGGTCGTGATGAATTGTTGGCATATATCGAGGAGGTAAACGCCGACGTCGCTGCGGCTAAGGCGGAGGAGTAGCACCCCCGTTGAGCGGCTGAGACATTGTCGAGAAGTTAAAAAGAGACTAAATAACATTCGGAAATGAAGAGAGTATCCATATTGGTGCCATGCTATAATGAGGAGGAGGCCCTTCCCCTCTTCCACTCCACGCTCTTGGAGACGCTGGAGCCGATATCCACACTCTACGATTTCGAGTTTATATATATCAACGACGGCAGCACCGACGCCACCTTGTCGCTATTGCAGCAGTACCGCGCCGCGGATAAGCGTGTCAACTATATCGAAATGTCGCGCAACTTTGGCAAAGAGATAGGAATGCTAGCCGGCATGGACTATTTCGACGGAGACTGCCTGGTGATAATCGACGCCGACTTGCAGGAACCCCCTTCGGCGATTATCGAGATGCTACAGCGTTGGGAAGAGGGCTATGAGGATGTCTATGGCCGTCGCCGCATGAGTAAACAGAGTTGTGCCAAGCGCTACACCTCCAGATTATATCACAAATTGCTTGGTAAGATAGCAAATATAGAGATGGAGAATAACTCCGGTGATTTCCGTCTTTTGGACCGCAAATGCGTGGAGGCGCTACGTAGCCTTCGCGAGACACAGCGCTATACCAAGGGTTTGTACAACTGGATAGGGTTCAACAAATGCTACGTCGATTACGACATATCACCCCGCGCCGCCGGCAAGACCAAATGGCATTTCACCAACCTGGTGCGCTTGGCCTTGGACGGCATCACCTCCCACTCCTTAGTGCCCTTGCGTTTGGCTAGCTATATCGGCATCGTGGTGTCCATATCGGCCTTCATATACTTCCTCTATGTGGTAATAAAAGCCATGATATATGGCGATCCGGTAGCCGGATACCCCTCCATGATGGCAGTGTTGCTGTTCCTTGGCGGCATGATATTGCTGTCGTTAGGCATCATCGGTGAATATCTGGGCAGAGTATTTATAGAAACGAAACACCGTCCCCCCTATATATTAAAATCGGTCAACGGACAACAACAGAAATGAAACTAAGTATATCATCAATTTTGAAAGGAGAGAGCCGCATCGGAGAAGTCATACGTTTCGGTATGGTAGGCGGATTAGCCACCCTGATACAGTATGGCGTGTATGTGGTATTTGTCGATGCAGTCGGCGTGAAAGCGGTCCCCTCCACACTTATCAGCTACGCTATCAGCTTCATCTTCAACTTCTTCCTCTCCAATTATTTCACCTTTCACACCAAACCCAACGCGCAACGCGGACTGGGCTTCACCCTCAGTCACCTCATCAACATGGGCCTTCAGGTAGGCTTCGTGGCTATCTTCAAAGAGCTGGTAGGCCCCACATTAGCGTTGTTGCCTACACTGGTCATATGTATCCCCACCAACTTCCTGCTGGTGCGTTTCGCGCTTAAATCCCCAAAATTTATCGCCTGGAGCAACAGTATAGGCCGCTTCTTTGCCTATCGCAACATATTGCGCATCTTCGGACGTCGTAAATCATAAGCCATGAGAGAGACCATATCGAAGATGCGAGAGGTGCTGCGCCCCATTTACGGCGAGCGCGAGGCGGAAGCAATCATACGCGAAGTGTTCCGCTACGAGAAGGGCTGGGACCTGACGGATATGGTGATACATGGCGCCGACACGCTGTCGGACTTCATCAAAAGCGATATCGACAAAGTCTTGGCGCGTCTTGCCAAGCATGAACCGATACAATATATCACCGGCAAAGGGCATTTCTACGGTCTGGAATTGGCTGTGGAGCCGGGCGTGCTGATACCGCGTCCCGAGACCGAGGAGCTGGTGGAGGCCATCGTCAAAGAGCATGGAGAGCGTAGCGACCTGCGCGTGCTGGATGCCTGTTGCGGGTCGGGCTGCATCGCCGTGGCGCTGTCGCGCAACCTGCGTTTCCCCCTTGTCACCGCCCTGGACCTCAGCGAAACGGCGGTGCGTGTCACCACAGCCAACGCCAAGGCGCTGCACTGCCACATCGACGTGGTGCGTGCCAATGTCTTTGATTGGAACGCTGATGCCGACACGCTGGATATTCTCGTCTCCAATCCCCCGTATATCGACGAGAGCGAGCGCACCACCATGGAGCGCAACGTGCTGGACTATGAGCCTGAGATGGCGCTGTTTGTGCCTGATGACGACCCGCTACGCTTCTATCGTCGCTTGGCACGGATGGGACGGAGCGCTTTGACCACCGGTGGGAAGATATATTTTGAGATAAATCCCCGCCATAAGGATGCCATGGAGACGCTGTTGCGCCAAGAGGGGTACAGCGAGGTGGAGTCGTGGCGCGACTTGTCGGGGAAATATAGATTCGTAAAAGGTAGCAATGGAACCGACTGAGGATTACAATGCCATATATAAACGCAATCTGGTGGCGATGGCCGATGCTTGTGTGCGTCGCGAGATGTGTTGTAGAGAGATACGCGAGAAGCTGCAGCGCAGAGAGTTGCCCAAGGGTATGATCGACACGATAGTGGATGAGCTGGTGCGGCAACGCTTTATCGATGAACAGCGCTATGCGCAGGCCTTCGTGCGGGATAAGCTGCGGTTTAATGGCTGGGGACGCCGCAAGATAGTGATGGCGCTGAAGATGAAATCCATCCCCGACGAAGTGATACGCGAGGCGATGGCGCAGGTGGATGACGCCGGAGAGGAGTATAAAGAGAAACTGCTGGAGGTCGCCGCGGCGAAGGCAAAACGGCTTAACTTGGAGGATATCAAGGACCAAGCGAAGCTCTATCGCTTCCTGGCGGGCCGTGGCTATTCCGGCGACGAAATCTCTATGGCGATGCGGACTATGAGAAAGCGCTAACTAGCTAATAATTAGGCTGACTGGGTTAGCTAATCCGCAGGTTTCGGAGAAAGGAAAATGATTGTATGGTAAAGGATTTGATATCACTATTTTACGTGCCGCAGTGCCACGGTTGCGAAGGGAAGCTGGCTGAAGGCGAGCGGTTTCTTTGCGGCAAATGTGCGGCGGAGCTACCCTTGACCTACTACGAGAACAAGCGAATGAACCTTATGGAGCAGCGGTTTGCCGGGCAGGTATCGTTTGACCGCGCCACCGCACTATGTTTCTACCACCGCGACTCCATTGTGGCGCATATCTTTCACGACTTCAAATACCGCGGTTTCAGTCGTTTGGCGGAGTATATGGGATGCTTGTCAGCGCAGAAACTGCGAAGTAGCGGCTTCTTTGATGGCATCGACGCCCTAGTGCCGATACCTATCCACTTCATTAAACGAGCCCGCCGAGGATACAACCAGTCGGAACGGATATGCCGTGGCCTAGCCTCTGAGCTTAACATTCCTATAATGACCGGATTGCGTGCCGTGAGACGGCATAAGACACAGACCGCCATGAGCCTCGATGACCGCAAGAGGAATGTAGAGGGTGTGTTCCGGTTCACACCACGTGAGGACCCCACGGGGAAGCACCTGCTGATAGTCGATGACGTATGTACCACCGGCACCACACTCCTCGAGGCGGCAAAGGTGATAAAAGCCGCTTATCCCGGGGTGAAGCTCTCCTTTTTTACCGTTGGAGTGACATATTAACCCGACAACCGGGCATCGTTGCGAAAGTTTTAGAATTTCCCGAGGGGGTTGAACTTGCGGGACTTGACTGAAAGTGTTACCTTTGCAGATATGAAAATTAGAATACTAATATTATGGATAGTATTGTTGGTTAGCGTGCCAATGCGCTCGCAGGTCAATGCCGAGCAGGTGATGACGATAGGCCGCAACGTATTGTCTATGGATGAGTATATCCTGGCGATACACTACTTCAATCTAGCCATAAAAGCCAAACCATATATGGCGGAACCGTATTATTTCCGCGGCCTCGCCAAATTAATGCTAGACGACTACAAGGGCGCTGAGGAGGACTGCTCCGAGGCTATCTCGCGCAATAAGTTCATCACCGAGGCGTACAAGGTGAGGGGCTTCGCACGCCAACGCTTGGATAAGGATTCGTTGGCATTGCTGGACTATAAACAGGGGTTGAGCTATAGCCCCATCGACAAATATTTCCTTTACTACAAGGGGTCTGCGGAGACCACGCTGAAGCATTATGAGGCTGCCGACAGCACCTTCAGCACGCTGCTGCGCTATTATCCCCGCTTCGACGGCGCCTATTCCGAGCGTGCCCGTTTGAACCTGCAGCGAGGTGATACCGTCCAAGCCATCGACGACCTCGACACCGCCATTAAGCTCAACAAAAACGAGACCTACCCCTATATGATGCGTGCCGAGGTTAAGGCGGCGCAACATCTGTGGGAGGAGGCGCGCGACGACATGGACCGCACCATCGAGCTGCTCCCCAAGGAGACAGGACTATATATCAACCGCGCATATATCCGCTACAACGCCGACGACTATTTCGGTGCCATGAGCGACTATAACTATGCCCTTGAGCTGGAGCCAGACAATATGATAGCCCGCTACAATAGAGCATTGTTGCGCTATGAGATACGCGACCTTTACGCCGCTGAGGAGGACTTCACGGCAGTGTTGAAGCAGGATCCCGACAACTTCCACGCTCGCTACTCCCGTGCCCTTATCGACATGGAGCTCAACCGCAATAAGCAGGCCGTTGCCGACCTGAACCTTATCGCCAAGAAATATCCTAAATTCCACAACGTCTATTACGCTCTGTCGCAAGCATATAACAATATGGGCAACAACGCCAAGGCGATAGAGAACTATAATAAAGCCAACAATCTGGTGCGCGCCTACGTGGATAATCCGCATCGTAACACACTGGAACGCCCTGAGATACAGGCAGTCACCACCAACACCTCCGGCTACGAACGCCATGAGGATGAGACCGACCAGGAGGTGATGGAACGCTTCAACCAGTTGGTGACAGTGAGCAGCACCCAGGTGGCGTCGGAGACCGCGTTCAAGGAGGGCACCAAGGGTAAGCTTCAGGACCGCGATATGCGCATCGAGCCGGAACCGATGTATGCCATCTCCATCTACGACAACCTCACAGAGCTGCGCAACTCCAACAACTATTTCAAGGAGCTGGCGGCGCTCAACAAGGCGGCATACAATGGGATGAAGCTGTATCTTACCAACAACCCCGTCACCCCCACGGACCGCGACGATATCGACGAACTGTTTAACATTGCCAACAGCTTCAGTGACGACAGCAGCTCCCGCCCCGTCGATTATCTTGACAAGGGTGTGGCGCTATTCCTGCTCAAGGACTACGACGCCGCTGTCAAAGCCCTCGATAAATCGTTGGAACTGAAGAAGGATTTCACCGTGGCGTATATGCTTCGCGGATATGTGAAGTATATGCAAGGTAAGATGGAGGAGCGATTGCTGACCGAGAACTCCGACGATAAGGATAGCGATATGAAGCATCAGATGGCTATGGCAAGCGCCACGGCGTCGCTGCAATCCGCTATGGAGGACTTCGATCATGCCATTGAATATGATCCGTCGTTGGTATATGCGTGGTTTAATAGAGGTTGTATCTATTACGAGTTGGAGGACTTCACCTCGGCGCTAAGCTGCTTTAGCAAGGCGTTGGAGCTGAATACCGACTTTGGCGAGGCTTACTTCAATCGTGGCCTCACCTATCTGCGTTTGGGCAATAAGAACTCGGGCCGTTCAGACCTTAGTAAGGCCGGCGAGCTGGGTGTGATGCCCTCCTATAACGTGCTTAAGAAAATGATGTAGAGATAGTTATGGATTATCAAAACGATGATATACGATATATGCGCCGTGCGTTGCAGTTGGCGCGCTATGGTGCCGGACATGTGTCGCCCAACCCGATGGTAGGGTGCGTCATAGTTGATGCGCAAGGACTGATAATCGGCGAAGGCTGGCATCGTCGTTTCGGTGAAGGCCATGCCGAGGTCAACGCCATGGCGTCTGTGTGTGACGAGGATAAGCCGCGCCTAAAAGGTGCCACACTGTACGTCACCCTAGAGCCCTGTTCCCACTATGGTAAGACCCCTCCGTGCGCCGATATGGTGGCACGCAGCGAAATAGTTAGGGTAGTGGTGGGTATGCAGGACCCCAACCCCAAGGTGTCGGGACGTGGCAACGGCAAGCTGGTAGCTGCCGGAAAGAGCGTCACCGTAGGCGTCCTTGAGGCAGAGTGCCGTGAGCTCAACAAGCGGTTTATCACCGCCCAGGTGGAGCACCGCCCCTACGTCACCCTTAAATGGGCATGCGACGCCAAAGGTGACATGGGGTTCCTTAATCCTCAGGAGGGGGAGCGCACCATTTATTCCAACCCCTTGTCGCTAATGTGGATGCATCGTTGTCGGTCGCTCCACGACGCTATCATGGTAGGGGAGCGCACCGCTGCCATTGATAACCCCTCGCTCACAGTGAGATACTGGGTTGGAAATAATCCTCGTAAGATCATCCTCAGCCACACCGACGATTTGGCGGCAATGCTCCATGACCTATGGCAGGAGGGTGTCTCCTCGCTGTTGGTGGAGGGTGGTGCCAGACTGCTCCAAGCATTTATCGACGCGCACCTCTACGATGAGATACGCGAAGAGATCAATTACCACGAATTGCCGGGTGATCTCCCCGCACCTGTCACAAATGACCCTATTGTGAATAAAATGAGAGTAAGAAGCAACGAAATTCTTCTCAAAAGGGTTAAAAAGCTATAAATTTAGGCGCAAAAGCAGATTGGCAAATTTATAATTGCCGATATGTTAATTAATAATATTAAATTTGCAGTTTGAAAACTATTCGGATAACCGATTAACAATGAATAAGAAATATTTTATCTTACCCCTCATACTCGTAGCGCTGATGCTCACCGGCTTGTCGAGTTGTAATTCCAAGTCGGAGGAGGAATTGTCTTCGATATCTACCGAGGTAGAGGTGACAGATTTCTATCTAAAGGCTAATTCAAAGGTGATGAGCAACTTGGACTCTGTGTTCTTTTCGCTCGATCTGGACAATGGGTTGATTTATAACGCCGACTCCTTGCCCGTAGGCACCTCCGTAGATAAACTTATCCCGATGATTACTTACCCGAGCACCGTTACCAAAGCGACGATAACGATGACGGGCGGCACCACGCGCGAGGGTGACGTGGATTACCTCACCAACCCCTCCGATTCCATCGACTTTACAGGCAAGGTGTATTTCACCCTCGTGGCAGAGGATGGCACCACCTCCAAGACATATCAGATCAAGGTCAACGTGCATCAAATGGACCCCGACTCCCTTTGGTGGGACAATATGGCAGTGGCGAAATTGCCGTCACGCCTCAACGCGCCTAAGAACCAGAAGTCACTCAGCCATGCCGATAAGGTCTATTCCCTTATCGAGGAGAGCGACGGCTCTTACACCTTGAGCAGCACCTCTCACCCTCACGACGGCGTCTGGACTAAGACGATGCCCGAGTTTACATTCGTCCCCGAGCTACGCAGCTTCACCGCCACTGAGGATAAATTCTATATCCTTTCACAGCAGGGTGAGCTATACAGCTCCACCGATGGTCTTAGCTGGAGCAACACCGGCAATATATGGCTCTCCATCGTGGGCGGCTTCGGCACAAAGCTCCAAGGCATCCGCTACAACGGCTCAGAGAACGTGCATACCCAGTATCCTATGGATAGCTTCGCTGAATATGCCTTGGAGAGCAACTTCCCCGTGAGCGGCTTTTCCGCCATGGGCTCCTACTCCTCCAAATGGGCCGACGACGTGTTGGGCCTTATCACCGGAGGACGTTGCGCCAACGGTAGTTATATCGGCAGCACATGGGCCTTCGACGGTGAGCAATGGGCTAACATCAGCAATCTTTCAGCCCCAGCCACTGTGGATGGCACATTCATCCCTTACTATGCATATCTCCAGAACGGTAGCCAATGGCTCACCAACGAGTTCAGCGTGTGGCTATACTTCGGTGGTAAAC
>CAZLJS010000023.1:0-14501 GCA_964559895.1 uncultured Sangeribacter sp. | reverse complement strand
TTTTGCGGCGGGATGTCACGATACCAAAACAACGCGGTAGCTGAAGGGCTACCGCATTGCTATTGTAGTTGTTGCTATGCGCGTTGCTGTTAACGCTCCACGAGGGTGAAGACCGGGTCTGCACCTTGCTCTACGGTGACGTAGATGGTGAAGGTGGCAGGGGTGCCGTCAAACTGTTTGGCTGCAGCTGTGAATTTATAGTCGGTGGAGGTGGCAGTGACGCGTTTCCCTACTGTCTCGGGGGTGCCCAAGGGGAATTTGTAGTCACCGCAGGCTTTGTTGAAGATAGCTGTCTCTTCGTCGGTCACGGGTGCTTGCTCCGAGTATTCGGGTAGGGGATCGATGGTGCCATCTTTGTAACCATTTTCGATGAGGAAGCGGTTGATCTCCTCGGGTGCTTTCTCCACGCGGATGGTGCGCACGCCGTAGCCTTTCACTACGGTGCTCTCCGGCAATGCCTTCTCCAAGTCGGCTGTGGCGCTGTCGAGACCACCGCTACCATATGTGGCAAATGCTACTATTTTTTTACCTTTAAGCTGCTCGGCGTTTTGCTCTACGAATGTCGCCATGGGTAGGGCATATGTGCCACCCCATACGGGGAATCCGAGGAAGATGGTGTCGTAGTCACCGAGGTTGACCTCTACGGGTTTGATCTCCGGTTTCACACCTTTGTCGAGTTCGCTCTTCCAACGCTCTATGGTAGCGTCGTAGTCCTCGGGATAGGGGTCCACGGCTTCCACTGCGGCAATGTCGGCGCCGAGCTGACGTTGCAACTCTTCAGCCACGATTTTGGTGGTGCCGGTCTGTGAATAGTATAGCACGAGCACTTTCTCTTTGGGAGCGGCCTCTTGCTCGGCGTTGGAGGCTGTTTTGGCGGTGCAACCGGTGAGGGCTACTGCCGCGCCTGCCATCATGGCGATAATACCTTTTTTCATGTTTGTAGTGATTTTAATGTACACTGATTAGTTCCAAGTCAAAAATGAGCGTAGAGTTGGCCGGAATATTGTCTATAGACTTATTGCCATACCCGTCTGCAGCAGGGATATAGATGATCCAGCGGTCGCCGATATGCATTCTGTGGAGTGCTATCTGGAAACCAACTATCAACTCATGCACGCGCAATGCCGCAGGACAGCCATCCTTGCGCGTGTCGTCGAATACACGTCCTGAGATGAGGCTTCCTTGGTAGTGGCAGGTGATGACGTTGCCCGCTTTAGGTGACGGGCTGTCGGGGTCGCCTGTGGCTATCACTTTGCGGAGCACACCGTGGGGTAGCTCTGTGATGCCCGGCTCTTGACGCATCTTCTCCAGAAACGCCTCGTTTTCCAGGCGGTAAGCCTCTTTCTTGCTGTTCTGTTTCTTTGCCATTGGGGTGGTGCTTATTTGTTTGTCTTGGTGGTAGTAGTGTTGGTTTTAGCTTTATTTTTGCCGCAGCATTTGCCGTTGACAAGGTTACCGCAGCAGCCCGATGCTTTAGCGTCGGTAGTGGTAGCGGTGCTCTCAGTGGCTACGTAGCCGATCTTCTTGAACGCTGCCTCGATTTTTGCCACGGTGGTCTTCTCGGTGTCGTATTCGATGGTTACGATCTGGTTTTTAGCTGATGGCTCCACGTCGATGATGCCTTTCTCAAAGCGGAGGTTGCTCTTGATCTTGTTCTCACAGCTGCTGCACGACATCTTCGGCTCAACGGTGAATTTAGCAACTTTCTTCTCTGCCATCATGCTGCAGATTGACACCACGATAGCGATCAATGTTAATACTGTTCTTTTCATTTTATAGGGTGTTTATTGTTGTCTATTTTTAATGTAACGGAGTTGGGGGCTTAGTATTTTGTGAAGGTGTATCTAAAACCTACGTAAATCATAGCACCGTCGATGGGTGCATAGACCATGGTAGAGTCGAAGTTCTTGCCCCACGGGTCAGAGGCGCCAATGATCGGGTTCTTCTGCTTATAGTTGGTGAGGTTCTCACCGCCGATATATACCGACCAGTGACGGAAACTTTTGGTAATCTGCGCGTTGAGTGAAGGGAATGCTTTGTAACGGGCGTTCCAGGACGCGGCACCATTGTCGGTGGTGTAGGGCGTTGGCATTCTGCCGCCTCCGTTGATGGCCAGCGATGCGTCAAACTGCCATTTACCCATCATGGGGGCGTAGTCGAAGGTGAATAGCCCTTTAGACTTGGATGTAAGCGCTTTGGTGACCATGCCGTAGCCGTAGTTCTCTTTGACGTCGGTATAGCGATAAGCGGCGGTGATGGTCATCTCCTTTAACGGCTTAATGCTCAGCTCTACCTGCGCGGTGTGGGAATATGTGTTGCCTACGCTGTTGCGCAAGATGGCTTTGTGAGCGTCACTGTCGAGGTCGATGATGGCTTGGTGCTCGAAGCGGGTGTAGTAGTACTCTCCGGTAATGTTATATTTGGTGTTGCCGATTTGGAAATCATACCCAACACCGGCGCCCATGTTCCACGCTTTTTCGCGCTTGAGGTTATCGTCAATGATGATCTCGCGCGACGATGCCAAGAGGTAATTGTTCTCCGCCAAGAGGTGAGCCGTGCGGTGGCCGCTACCTATGGAACCGTGTATGGTGACGTCGCTGAGCGGGTTCCAGCGGAGGTGTATGCGGGGGATGACGATGCCTCCGAAGTTGGAGCTGTAGTCGTATCTCACGCCTGCCATGGCGAGCAGTTTGCCGTCGTTGTTGAAGGTATATTGCGCATAACCGCCACCTACACCTTCGTGAGTGTTGAGACTCGATGGTGATAGGGTGGCGTCGTTGGTGAGACGGTAATCCTGGTCGTAATAGTCGTAATTGAAGCTCAGACCGGTGGAGATGGAGTGCAGTTCACCATATTTACGCTCAAACATCAGCGAGGCGTAGAAGTTCTTCTGTTCGACATCATAAAGCTTGTGGCCATAGTTGGCGTCCTGGTCGTGGAGTGAACCGGAGAGGATGAGAGCGATGTTAGCGCCGTTGTCCTCGTCAAAGACGTACGCATTTTTCATAAATGCCTCCCAGCGCTGTGTCTCTATGCCGATGTTGTATAGATGGCGGTTGGTGTCGTGGTTGGCATGCTTGCTGTCTTCGCCGCTGGTGCGTTTCTCGTTGATATATTTCACCCCGGCTTGGAATATGTAGCTGTCGCCAATCCAAGCCCATCGGTTCATCGCTGATACTTGGCGTATCTTGGGCGCGTCTATAAATCCATCGCCATTCTTGTCGTGAGAGGTGAGAAGGTCCTCGCCGTGGAGAAACAGACCCGTAGATAGGTGCGGTGATAGGTGAAGATTGCCGGTGAGGTTGCCTTCGAGCTTACCCATGTGGTTTACGTATGCGTTAGCTGCGAAGCTCTGGTCCTCCTGGGGCTTAAGCATCTCAATATTTATCTGGCCGGAGATGGACTCATAGCCATTCTTGACGGAGCTGGCACCCTTGGATATCTGTATGGACTTCATCCACGGACCGGCGATGTATCCCAATCCGTAAGGGGCCGCAGCACCACGTAAGTTAGGGGTATTCTCGGTGAGCATTTGCACGTATGAACCGCTGAGCCCCAACAGCTTAATCTGTCGGGCACCCGTAGCCGCGTCATTGTAGCTCACATCCACCGAAGGGTTGGTGGTGAAGCTCTCGCCAAGATTGCAGCATGCCGCTTTCTTGAGCTCGTAAGTGGTTATGACATCGGTGTTTAGTGCCGAGTTACGTGATTTGCGACGGCCCGATTGTTGGACCACAATCTCTACATTATCCAGTTGTGTGACACCACTAAGGCTATCCGGTTCCTGCGCTTCCTGAGCGCTGACCGTCATGCCGCAAACTGATGTCAGATATAGTGCTAAAAATTTACGTTTGTTCATTTATTTTAATTTAAGTTAAGTGTATTTGCTATCTCAGAAACTACAAAACTTAAATCAAATAATTAGAATCATCAATTTATTGAGGTATGCGCGAGGAGTGTCTGGCGGGCCCTTGGCGCATGGATGGTAGATTGCCGGTGATAGGGTAGTGGCGAGCATATCGCAGGCCTCCGGTATGGCGGGATGCAGTATGTCGAAGCTGACAGCAGATGGCACGGATACCTCTTGAGCATCTTGTGTGTATTCCGATGTCTTAACTTGGTGATATACAAGACAATCACCCTCGCATAGGAGATCGCCATGGTGGCTAACCTCCACGCAACCCTTTTCGGAGCATCCCATCGGTTCCACGTCAAAAACGATATGCTGACGATGGCTTTTCATACATTCAGCAAATAGGATGCCGCTGCCGGTAGTGGTTATCACCGCCGACATCAGCATCACTATTAGTATATTAATCAGCCTTTTCATTACATTGCAAAGATAGTAAAACTTGCCGATGCTTCAAAATAGGCGCAGGGAGATGCCTCTGCTTGTTGGCGTATCATGCAGGGTTCAGACTAATCGCTTTCCAACTGAACTCTTCCCTTCTGCGATTGAAAGTTATCACAGCAGTGCCGGAGACATTGTTGCCATCAGTTAGCTGAGTCCCTATTAGACTTGGGTCAACGTATATGTCGTTAATAAAGCCATAGGCATTGCCTTGACGAATCCTTAACATGCCGGAGATTGTTTTGAAGAACACATTTTCGTAGGGGGTGAGGTCTGTGATTTGTCTGGCCGAAACGACAGTGCTTATACTATCTGGTTGAACTCCATTTTCAAATCTAACTTTCAACACGCTATTCTCGCCGAATCTGATGCCTCTTAGATTTCTAGTCGAGAAGAAACCTCGACGTCTGTCTGTAGTGATGAAATTACAAATCCTACGTTCGGTATTGAAATGCGAAATAAGTATTTCAACCTCGGGAGAGTCCAAGAAAAGGAAATTCTCTGATTCGCTAAGATGTGCGTTGTAGAAGTCGGCGTTAGAGTCGATATCGGGAGTGGTCCTAAACCATTCTTGATTTGTCAGATTTTGTAGCTCAGTGGGGATGTGCCATCCGTTCCTTTGATAAGTAGCCAAACTCTTCCTGATCTCCAATTTCGCATTTTGCGGGAAGCTGTTTTGGAGCATCACCATTGCGGCTTTAATGCGCATTTTAGCAAGGAAAGAGTCGTCGTCTCTGCAAGATAGGGCACGACAGAGACAAGAGAGTTTCACTGCGGCGTCGTTGGTGGTTTGAGACAGGATGTCCCAGACCCATGATTTTTGTTGAAAACGGCGTACAAAGGGGCGTATAGCCTCTAATGCCTCATCTTGACGATTAAGCGCCAGAAGAAGTTTGCTCCTATGAAGAAGGGTATATTGATATTCAGGATGATTGGTGTGAAGAATGCCCAATCTGTCAATAAACGCATTGACTGCTTCGGCATTAAAGTCGTTGTTCTCAATCCGCCTTTTAATAGATTTGTAATATGCGCTATATGCCTGAGCCACAATCGGGATGATATGATTTCCATTTCTGAGTTGGATAGGGTTGTAGTCCTCGGGTGTGAAATTGTCGAATCCCCACCAATCCATGAATCTGTCAAAATCACTCCAATGCTCGTTTTGTGGACCTTTTAATTTGATGAATGAATCCAAAAGGAGGGTATAGTATTTATTCGGTTTACTGAATTGTAAACGTTGTACGGTTGCGAAAATTTGGTTTGCGACATGGAATCGCACATCAGCTAGTTGGCTTTCTAAATTTTTGAATAGCGTTTTAATGTCCCACGCAAATCTGTTGGACATTAAGAGCTCTCCCAACTCCCAAACCTTTAACTCGGCATATTCATTAAATATGCGCAAAAATTGGTTGTAGTCGGTCGTTTCTGCATAACGCTCGGTTAGAGATTTGATACACCAAGCCATCGCGATGCGGGTTTGCCTATCGTTGGGATTGCTGTGTAGCAAAGCCGAACATTCCTGGTATGCGCGGTCTAATTCGCCTGCTTTCTTCAAATTGTAAATTTCAGGGATAGTCATAAATGAAAGTTTTGTATTATTTGAATTTCTGACAAAATGATTCGAGTTTTTTATCGTCGGTGCCTATTGAGCTCATAGGTTTCATGGTAGAGTAATTACCTTTATCTGTATGGTACATCTCTACTTTGGCAAAACCATCTGTTTTCAATAGATATGAGTCGAAATATTGATTTTTTCTGACGGTGCAAAGTTAACAAATATTTGCGAAATGTATCTTCGCACAGATTATTATTTAGGTAATATCTTGCTGTAGTAAGCGGCTTTTTGCTCCAATTTCATGGGGTAAGCGCGCGACGAGGAGGGCATACGCCAATGTAATAGGTGGCGTATGGTGCCGTCGGGCATGGACACGGTGATGGCTACCGATTCGCCGGTTTTGGGGATGGGTGTGTCGGTCAACGTGGCGATGACACTTGCCGCTTTCTCTCCCGTGGTGGCGATGGCTGAGCAGTGGGGGAGCGCTGCAAGGTGTGCCGCAAGGTCCAGTGGATGGGTTATCTCCAGAAATTTGTCGGAGGCGTTGCCTCGTAGCCGTTCCACCTCTTGCGCGGCGTCGGTGAGGGCTATGCCGCGCTCTGTGAGTAGCTCTTTGATAAGCTCCAGTTTGAATGTCTTGTGCTCTTTATCTACGAAATACTCTTTGTCATCGTGGTATATGACGCCGAAGATGCGCCACATGTCGTTGATGAAGTTGGGGTAATAAAACTCCATGCTCCATCGCGACTGTGGCGGGGGGAATGCTCCGCAGAGGAGCAGTGTGGCGTTGTGGGGCAGCCATGGCTGCAGGGGATGTTGCTCCGCCATATTATTCAAGGCATTTGGCAACAATGGCGTCGAGCTGCGGGCGCACCGCTTCAAACTCGTTCTGCTTCATCTCGGCTGTGGCAAGCAATGGCAATTTCATCGCCTCGGCATATTCGCTGATGCGGCGCAGTGCTACTTGAGGTGTCCAGGTGAAGGAGCTGAAGGCGCATAGCTTCTTGTTCTTGATTTCTCTCACTTGGAGGGCGCGCAGCAACGCTTCTATTGCAGGGAAGAGCTCGAGAGAGTATGTGGGGGTGCCGATCACTAGCGTCTCGTAGCGGAAGCAGTCGGCGATAATTTGCGACAGGTTGTCCATGGTGGCGCGGCGCAGCATCACATTGGTCTCTCCGTTTTTAGCGAATTGTGCTGCGAGGTATTCAGCCATTTGTGCGGTGTTGCCATACATGCTGCCATAGACGATGACCACGCCTTTCTCGCTTTGGAAACGGCTGAGACGGTCGTAGATATCCATCACTTTGGCGATGTCGCGGTGCCATACGGGACCGTGGCTGGGGCAGATATATTGTATCTCCACGCCTTTGAGTTTAGCGAAGGCGCCTTGCACGAATTTGCCATATTTGGCAACGATATTGCCATAATAGCGGTACATCTCATCGAAGTAAGGGGCAGTGACAGTGTCCTCATCCACGACGGCGCCATTGAGGGCTCCGAAGCAGCCAAAGGCGTCGCAGGAGAAGAGCGTCTGAGCCTCGGGACAATAGGTGACCATCGTCTCGGGCCAGTGCACCATAGGTGTCATGACGAATTGCAGCGTTTTGCCGCCCAGGTCGATGGTGTCGCCCTGCTTGATACAGATGAAACTATCTTCATCGGTGATATGGTAGAATCCCTTGATCATGTCGATAGTGAGCTTGTTACCCACGATTTTCATGTCGGGATAGCGCTGTAGTAGCATAGGTATTGAACCGGAGTGATCGGGCTCCATATGGTTGACAATCAGGTAGTCTAGGCCCTTGTCGGGGGCGGTGAGATGGATGTGGTCCATAAGGCTTTTAACCTCGCCAATCTCCACGCTGTCGATGAGGGCGGTGTGGTTGTCGCCGCACACTAAATAAGAGTTATAGGAAACGCCGTTGGGTAGTGGCCATAGATTCTCAAACAATGCTTTCTCTCTGTCGTCAACGCCTACATAATATATGCCTGATGTGATTTCGCTTACTTTCATGCTGTGATTTTCTTTTTGGTATTTTCCGCAAAATTAATTAAAAGCTACAACTTTAGCAAGTTGTGAAGAAAATTTTGGTAAAAACGGCAAAACGTAGAAAAAATTTGTTAACTTTGCACCTATCCTAATATTATGCGTGATAAACTTAACCCAATAAAATTATGAGAAAATATCTAGCAGAATTTTTCGGAACCATGTTTTTGGTTTTGCTGGCGTGCGGAAGTGCCGTACTTGCCGGCCCACAGATTGGCGTATTAGGCATCGGTCTATGCTTTGGCTTGGTGCTCTTATGCTTGTGCTACGCTATAGGTGGCATCTCCGGTTGCCATGTCAATCCGGCGGTGTCTATAGCCATGTACCTCACAGATAGCAAATTCAGCGGTAAAGACCTCTTTGGCTATATCGTGGCTCAGCTCTTGGGTGCTGCGGTAGGTGCCGCGTTCCTTTTCTGGATCATGGACTTCGCCGACTTCGGTGTATTGACCAATCCTGAAGGCTACAACTTCGGAGGCATCACCAACGGCATCGGCGACACCGACAAAGTGTCATATCTTGCCACCAACGTGCTTCAACCCCACGCTACATGGGCCATGGGCCTCATGGCTGAGATCCTGCTCACCTTCTTCTTCGTATTCGTAATCCTTGGTGCCACCTCCAAGTGGGGTAACTCCAACTTGTCAGGCGTTGCCATCGGTCTTGCACTGGGATTGGTGAACATCGTCGGTATCCCCGTGGACAACTGCTCTGTCAACCCGGCACGCTCCTTCGGTCCTGCCTTGTTCGCACAGAACGCTTGGCCTGATTTCTGGATCATGGTAGTAGGTCCCATCGTAGGCGCTATCTTGGCTGCCATCGTTTGGAAAGGCCTCACTGCAGGCAAAGAAGCTGAGGAAGCTTAATCTCACACACTAGATATAATAGTGGCGCGGATGGATTAGTCCATTCGCGCCATTTTTTATGCAAATCAAAAGTGAAGTTTCTGAAATAACTGCGGCTTACCCTCTCCGGGGATAGGAAGTATATGGTGGTTATTTCTTCCAGAAAGAGGGGGCAAAGAGGATGATGATGGTGAATACCTCCAGACGTCCTGCGAGCATCAGAAACGACATCACCCATTTCCCTACCTCAGGGAGGAAGTCAAATGAGCCGGTGATACCGGTCACACCGGCACCCAGGCCACCGTTGCCCACGCACGACACCGACGCGAAGAAGGCGTCAACGACGGGGAAATCCATCGACGCCAACATCACTCCGCCCGCTAATATAAGCATCGTGTAAATGAGCAGGAACGCCACCAGCTCGCTACTCTTCTCAGGGGTGATATATACGCCGTTTATGCTCACGGCGCGCATGGAGCGGGGACGTATGGCGCGCTTCATCTCCACGCGGAAGCTCTTGAGCAGGTATAGCAGACGGTCTATCTTGGCACCACCTGTGGTGGAGCCGGAGCAGGCGCCCATATACATCATTATCATGGTTAGCGTCAGCGTCAGCGGTCCCCACGCCTCGAAGTTGCCCACGCTGAAACCTGTGGAGGTGGTCGCCGACACTATATGGAACAGCGGGTCGATGGTGACGCTCTCCACACCCTTGTATCCACCGTGGAGGAGGATGCTGCCGCAGATGAGCAGGTAGAACACTGCTATGAATCCTATGTAGGCCTTGAAAACATCGTTCTCCCAGAAGGCTCTCAGCTTACCTTTGGCTGCGATGAATATCAGAGAAAAGTTGACGCCGCCGATAAACATAAATGCAGTCATCACTATTTTGACGTAAGGGGAATTGAAGGCGCCAATGCTGGCGTTGCGCGTGGAGTATCCCCCTGTGGAGATGGCGCTGAAGGCGTGGCACACGCTGTCGAAGAAGTCCATGGGACCGATCCACAGCAGGCCGATGAGGATGATGGTGAGTAGGGTGTAGAGTCCCCATAATTTCTTGGCAGTGTGGGAGATGCGGGCGCCCAATTTGTCGTGCGTGATGCCATTGATTTCAGCGTGAAACATGCTCACACCACCTGAGTAGTTGAGCGACGGTATCAGCGCCAAGGTGAAGAGCACTATCCCCAAGCCACCTATCCATTGAGTGAGGGCGCGCCATATTAGCAGGCCGTGGCTGCAGCTCTCCACATCGCGGATGACGGTGGCTCCCGTGGTGGTGAACCCCGACATAGCCTCAAAGAAGCTTTCTCCCGCGTTGAGGTGGTAGTCGCTTAGCATAAATGGTATCATCCCCAGCAGAGAGAAGATGATCCATACGATGGCGGTGAGGAGGCATCCGTCGCGGCGCCCCATGTTGAGGCTCGCCGGCTTGACACCATATTTGAGCAAGCACCCTAAGGCTGCGGTCACCGCGGTGGCGATGGCAAACGCTTCCCAGTCATGCTCATTATATATGATACATGTGAATAGCGGCACGAGCATAAACATCGACTCGATGATTAGCAGTCGCCCTATCAAATGGAGTATCATCGGGGTGTTGATGACACGCTTTTGTAATAAATTGTTAAAATACATTAATGTCTATTGAATAGTTTTTCCACCTTGTGTAGCGCTCCTGAGAGACAGAACACCAAAACTTGATCGCCCTCTTGGAAGCGGGTGCTACCGGTGACGAGCATACCGTTGCCGTTGCGGATAAGTCCGGCGAAGGTTAGCTCACGTGGCAGACGAAGGTCCTTGACGGCCTCCTCGAGCAGTGCGGAGTCGGATTTTATCTCCAGACGTGCCACCTCCGCGTCGGTGAGCGCCAGACATTTGGAGGATGAGGCGTCGGCGTCGATCATGAGCTGGAAGATGGCGTTGGATGCCAGCAACTGCTTGTTGATGATGGTGCCGATATTGAACGCCTCCGCTTTCATGATGAACTGTTCGCGCTCTATCTCCGCCACGGTCTTGGTCACGCCAAGGTCGCGTGCGGTGAGGCAGGCGAGGATATTGCTCTCCGACGATGCCGAGAGGGCGATGAACGCGTCAGCCTTGACGATACCCGCTTCGGCGAGCACCTCCCATTCGCTGGCGTCGCCCTGAATGATTTCGCAGTTAGGACATTCGCGCGTGAGACGGCGGCACCGCTCCGGGTCCTTATCGACGATGGTGAAGTTAAAGCGCTTACCCGCCATCTTAGCGGTCAGCTCGGCTATCTTGTTGCCACCCATCACCACCACATTATGAATCTCGCGGTCTATCTTGCCGGTGAGGTGGATGACGTGGGGGATGCTTTTGCGAGTGGTAGTGATATAGAGAATGTCGTCGGCTTCGAGACGGTGGTCACCACGAGGGATGATAGTGGTGTGGTTGCGGCGTATCGCGGAGACGTGGAAGTGCTCGCGGATATCCGCCAGGTCGCGCAGTTGACGCCCGATGAGCGGCGCGTTCTGCCTTAGTCGCACGCCCACCATGATAATCTCGCCGCGGTCAAACTCATACCAGTTGCGAGTCCAGGAGTGGTGTAGCGCCTCGATGATACCTTTCGACGCTAGATATTCGGGGAAGATGACGCGGTCCACGCCCATACCCTTGACGACCATGCCGTTGGCTTGGTCCATATAGTCCTCACGATCCACGCGCGCCACGGTGGTACGCGCGCCCATTGATTTAGCGGTGGCGCACGCCACGATATTCTCCGACGTGTCGGGGGTGACGGCGATAAACAGGTCGCAATTGTTGACATTGGCGGATCGGAGGGCGCTGAAGCTTGTCGGCTCACCCACGATCGTCATCAGATTATAATCCACATCCAATGCTGCCAACTTCTCCGCGTCGTTGTCGATGATATAGATATCCTGATTTTCGCCTGATAAGTACTTGGCCAGGTGAGTACCCACTCTACCTGCTCCCACTATTGTGATTCTCATTTCCTATGATTTACGGTGCAAAATTAGTAAAATTATGATTAATTTACTACCTTTGCAGTATGGAAAATGATGTCGATATAGAGGGACTGAATATCCACTATTCAGTGACGGGCCCCGACGAAGGTACGCCGATTCTGCTCATGCACGGCTGGGGCTGCAACCATACCACGCTGGCAAGCATAGAGCGCCTGCTCAATACCCACATGAGGGTGGTCAACATAGACTTCCCCGGTCATGGCAAGAGCGCCGAGCCACCTGTGGTGTGGGGCATTGAGGACTACACACGCCTCACAGAGAAATTCATCGCCAAAGTTTGTCCCACGGTGAAGATACTGTTAGGGCACTCCTTCGGCGGTAGGGTGGGGCTGCTATACTCCTCACGCCATGACGTCGATAAACTGCTACTCGTCGATGCTGCCGGTGTGAAACCGCGCCGACCCCTCAAATACTATATAAAGGTGTATAGCTTCAAGACCATGAAGCACCTCATGCGCTTGGTATATGGCCGTAGCCGCGCCGAAGAGAAACTCAACGCCATCCGTGCCAAGAAGGGTAGTGCCGACTACGCAGCCTCCTCACCCATCATGCGTGGCGTCCTCAGCAAAGTCGTCAACGAAGACCTCAAGCACGTGATGCCGGCCATCCACGCCTCAACGCTCCTCATCTGGGGCGAAAACGACACCGCAACTCCCCTCCAAGACGCCAAAACCATGGAACGACTCATCCCCGATGCAGGGCTAGTGTCATTCCCAGGATGCGGCCACTATTCATTCCTTGACAACCCCCGCGGCTTCGCTGCCGTAGTAAAAGAATTCCTAAAAAAAGAACTATCGTGATGAGTATTTTTATGATTGTTGTTTTTGTCGTGATGGGCATATATATGAGCCTCAATTTCAAGCGCGACATACACATGATGCAGCAAAACAGCTACCGCTTGGACCGATTCTGGCGCTGGCAGAAAGATGAATTAGTCACCATATGGCGCCTCGTCGATGTGGCGTTGCTATTCCTCCTCTTCTCCACCATGCTCAACGCCAAAGCCTCCGCGCTGATCCTCGCCGTATCATGCCTGGTGAAAATAATCCAAATCATTAGAGCTAAATACAAGAAACCGTTGGTATTTACCAAACGTGTATGGCGCATCTACGCCACAGTCCTCATTATCCCCATCCTCGCCTCCCTGGCGCTAATACTCCTTGGTGCCAACGGTCGTCTGGAAGGGATATGGACCAGCGACAACTCGGTAGTGATACCCCTGGGCGGGATGCTCATCTTCACCATCTTCTCCTGGGCGTTCACCATGGCCGCTGTGTGGTGCCTTAAGCCTGTAGAAAAAGCCATCAACCAAAAATACTGGAACGAGGCCAACAGCATCCTCCGCTCCATGACCGACCTGAAAATAGTAGGTATCACCGGTTCTTTCGGCAAAACCAGCACCAAACACTATCTCCACCGCATCCTTAGCGAGGAATACGACGTGCTCATGACCCCGGGCAGCTACAACACCCCCATGGGCGTCATCCGCACCGTAAGAGAGATGATGAAGCCCCACAACCAGATATTTATCTGCGAGATGGGCGCCAAACAGCTCGGCGACATCAAAGAGATTTGCGATCTGGTACACCCTCATATCGGTGTGGTGACAGCTGTAGGACCCATGCACCTCGAGTCGTTCAAGAGCATGGAGAATGTGCAAAAGACCAAGTTTGAGCTCGTCGATGCCCTCCCCGCCGATGGCCTTGCTATCGTCAACAACGACTTCGAATACTGCGCCAACCGACAAGTAGGCAACGTGGAGACACTGCGCTACGCCGTCTCCAACCCCGACGCTGCCGACTATAAAGCCGCCAACGTGGCTTACACACCCCACGGAACGACCTTTGACCTCCTCACACCACAAGGCGACACCCTCTCCTTCACCACCAAGCTGGTAGGGGAGTGCAACATCTCCAACCTCATCGGCGCCATCATCGTAGCCATACGCCTCGACGTGCCCTACGACAAGATACGCTACGCTGTCAGCCGCATAGAGCAGGTGGAGCACCGTCTCAACATCAAGCAGACACCGGGCGGAGTGACCATCATCGACGATGCCTTCAACTCCAACCCCTTCGGTTCCAAAATGGCGGTAGATGTGTTGCACCAGTTCACCGGTGGCAAACGCATCATCGTCACACCGGGTATGATTGAGCTGGGTGACAAGCAGTTTGAGCTAAACCGCGAGCTAGGCAGATACATCGGCGAGAAGGTCGATGAAGCTGTCATCGTAGGCGAATACAACCGCGACGCCCTCGTCAGCGGTGTCCGCGACAGCCAACTCCCCGAAGAGCATCTCCACATCGTGGATAGCTTCAACGACGCGCAGAAGCTCCTCGGCACGATGCTAGCCTCCGGCGACACCATCCTTTACGAAAACGACCTCCCCGACACATTTAAATAGTAAGTCGGCATCAAATAGCCGTCAACAGATAAGGACGCTCCCATGGGGCGTCCTTTTTTTTGTGGTAAAGGCTGATGCCCAGTATTATGGCGTAGCCATGGATGGCGTTTACCCGCAAGTGGTGTACGATGGCGCTAAGCACCTGTGTAGAGCAGGGTTGGAGATAAGCACCTGCGTAGAGCGGAGATGGTGATAAGTGCCTGCGTAGTGCAGGGTTGGAGATAAGCGCCTGAGGAGTGCGGAGCTGTTCTGTTCAAACGGTCTTCCGTTTGCCTTTAGCCATCCGGT
>CAZLJS010000022.1:13673-14951 GCA_964559895.1 uncultured Sangeribacter sp. | reverse complement strand
CGCGACAAATTCTATGAATATGTCTTCTCACTCATCGCCGACAGCGACATGATCGCCGGCTGCAACTTCTGGGGCTGGGGCGGCTACGCCAATCCCGCTCACGAGCGTTGGGAGTGCTGGGACGACTTCACCGGTGACCCCGCGCAAGAGCAGCAGGGCCTTAACTCCGTCTTCGCTACCGACAAATCCACATTGGATATCATAGCCAAGATGACTAAACGCATCAAAGCCGCTAAATAGCGACCACAGCAGCGATTATCAGGAATATAAAATAACAACATAACTCATGAAAAAGACTATCCTCATCATGGGCTGTCTCACCGCAGTGGCAGGCACCATGGCGGCGCACGACCTCAAGGTAGAAGTGCCCCCCTGCCATGACCTGTGGTGGAACGCCCCCGAGACGCCCGCTGTCAACATCATCGTCAACGACACGCTGGGCAATGCCAACCGTTCCGAGTTGACATTCCGTCTCACCACCGATAGAGACAAGTCGCGCGATATCCTTCGCCTGACACAGCCTCTTAACCTCCTCGCCGGAGAGCCCGATACTATCCGCATCCAGCTCCCCATGCAGACACCGGGCTTCTACACCTGCTTCGTAGAGGATGCCGGCAACGTTATCAAGCAGTTCAACATCGGCTACGAGCCCACCAACGTGGTGTCGCTCCCCGACAGCCATCAAGACTTCGACGCCTTCTGGGAGGAGGCCTTGGCGGAGTTGGCTGCCGTGCCCGGTGAATACTCCATGACAGAGCTCCCCGAGAAGAGCGGCAAGCAGCGCAAATGCTACCTCGTGGAGATGCATTCATGGGGTGGCGAGGTGCTCAAAGGGTACCTGATGATGCCCGTCGCCAAAGGTAAATACCCCGTTCAGATCTTCTACAACGGCTATGGCGCACAGCCATGGTGCGTAGGTGCCGACGACCGCCCGGGATGGATCGAATTGGTAGTCTCCAGCCGCGGCCAGTTCCTCTGCCAACCCGAGAATAAGTATGGCGATTGGATTCGCTATAATCTCGACAAGCCCAAAGAGTATTACTACAAGGGCGCGTTCTTGGACTGCGTACGTGCCATCGACTTCGTGGCGCAGCTTCCCAAGGCTGATACCCGCAACATCTTCGCCGAAGGTGGTAGCCAGGGTGGCGCTTACACCCTCGCGGCAGCGGCATTGGACCATCGTCTCACCGCCATCGCCCCCTATATCCCCTTCTTGAGCGACTATCGCGACTACTTCAGCATCGTCGATTGGCCCGCCTATCCCGTCAAGGAGCAGGC